>JBEIQF010000135.1:0-8255 GCA_040376635.1 Halobacteriovoraceae bacterium | reverse complement strand
CGCTGCTACTGAAAACAGAGCTCTCAACATCTAATTCTAAGGGGCGGTCTTTGATGGCCGCCCTGATTTTCATCACATTGCTTTCGTTGTCTAAGTTTCGATAAACTTCTTTCATGGAACTCTCGAACCATGAAGATTTTGAAAAATCCCGGGTAAAAGATCTTGAATCCTTTCTCGTAATGGATTCAGAGACCGAAGTTAGTTTTGATCAACTCGCACAACTTGCTTCAAGTGTCTGTGAAACACCGATTGCACTCATTAGTTTCATTGATTTTGAACGGCAATGGTTTAAGTCCAGTGTCGGGATCGATCTGCATGAAATTCCCCGTTATCTCTCAGCATGTAATCAGACATTAAAAGGTAATGACGTTTATCTGATTTCGGATGTTCTTCAGGATAAATCTGAGTATCGCGAATTCATGGCCAAGGAAGGTTTTCAGTTCTATGCCGGAGTACCCATTACTTCAAATGCAGGTCATAATCTCGGAACTTTATGTGTGATCGATTATGAACCACGCCATCTCACTGAAGAACAGCTTCAAACTCTCAAAGTCATTGCTGATCAGATCTTTGATCTTCTCGAGGTCAGAAGAAAATACCGGCAGAATTTGAAACGATTAAAAGAACTTGGTGAAGCAAATTATCGCTCTGAAAAGCGGTTTCAGGAATTTGCCCATAAAGCAGGAACTCGAGCGATGGCCGAATTATCAGCAGGCCTCTCTTATAGAATTCGCCCTCATATCATGGCCATCCAGACAGTTGAAAAACAGCTAGAAAAAATACTTCCTCAAATCCCGGAATCTACAAATCAACTGCGAATCATGAATGAGTCTTCGTTTGAAGTTCTGCATATCCTGGATTCTCTTGAAAAGTTTATTCAGGTTGAACAGGAGCGTTCGATGAAGCTGATGGATCTAGGAGAGGCGCTTGGAACTGTTGTCAGTCATCTTGAATACAAAATCAAAAAGTATGACATTGAAGTGATCACTAACGTTGAAAGAGATTTGAGATGCATTGGAAATGTTTCTCAAATTAAAGAAGTTCTTTTCGCAGTAATTAATAATGCCATTGAATCAGTGATGGGGTTAAAAATCAGAAGAATAGAAATATCGATGAAAGAAAATAATCATCAAACCACGATTCACGTCAAAGATTCCGGAAGAGGAATTCCTGAAACGATTCAACCATTTATCTTTCAGCCGTTTTTTACAACGAAAGGTCCTTTGGGGATAGGCATAGGATTGTCGCTTGCACAAAGTTTGTTACAAAGACATAACGGTGAGATCAAACTTTTGAAAGATTTTAATCCGACGACATTTTGTATGATGATTCCGACGCCCTAAGCGGCCATGAGATCGATTTGTTTTTTAGACTCGATAAACTTTTTAATTTTCTCAGAATCATCAACAAAGAAGAAAGACAGTTTCCCATCTTTTGTAAGAAGAGTGAGGGTTGAAAAAGATTGACCCGGATCCTTAATCTCAACGGCCCAGATATCCTCATAACGAATCATTTTGTGATTATTTAGGAATTTGATTTCCATGAAGTTTTCTGAAAACGACACCTGATGTTTCAGGTCATAAGTAATGAAGGCCGAAATCATACAAGCGAGAAATCCGCCAAGAATACTCAGACTTATCGAGGAAAACTCGCCAGGGGATACTTTCATGATCGCAAAGCATTGAATTGCATAACAAAACACTATGAACGGGACAACTCGGACCATGTGGTCGAGGTGTTTTTCGCGAGTAATGTGAAATGATCCAGCGTTTTTCATCATAAAACTTCTCGGTGTTTTACGGAAACTTATGAGAAAATGATTTTTAAGGATTCTTAAGACATGGGCACAACTAAAAAAGAACAAGAAAGGCAGAATGATCTCGAATCTTATAAGATTCTAGATTCTTTCCCTGAAGTCGAATTCGACAAGCTCACAAAGCTTGCTTCTTATATTTGTGGCACTCCTATTGCTCTCATAAGCCTGATCGATAACGACAGGCAATGGTTTAAGTCAAACGTTGGACTTGATGGAGTGACTGAAACTTCAAGAGATATTGCTTTCTGTAATGAGGCCATCAAGCAGGATCAGGTTTTTGAGGTATCAGATGCTCTTACAGATGATCGATTCAAGTCTAATCCTTTTGTCGCTGGTGATCCGAAAATTAGATATTATGCCGGTGCTCCGCTAGTTTCTCCCAATGGCAATAATATCGGCACTCTTTGTGTCATTGATCATAAGCCGAATAAATTGAGTCCTGAACAAACCGAGGCCTTAAAAACTTTATCTGATCAGGTGATTGAACTACTTGAACTTCGTAAGGCCAGTCAGCAACTCGCCGATCAACATCAACTTCTGGTGAATAAAGCAAGATTGCAAACTATTGGTGAGCTTGCTGGAGGCGTCTGCCACCAGATTAATAATCCACTCGCGATTATTGTTGGTCGATCGATGATTCTTCGCTCTCAGTTGAAGCAAAAATTGGCCGGGGATCCGGATGTCTTAAAAGAGCTTGATGTCATTGACCAGACTTCTCAGAGAATTTCCGGAATTCTCAAAGCTCTTCGTATGTATGCTAAGGATTTTGGAAATGAAATCGCAGAGAACTCTGTGAATGAAATTGTGGATGATGCCATGACCCTCATCAAAGGCAAGCTCACAGCTCAGAAAGTCACTCTTCAGTATGATCGCGGAGAAGAGGTTCGTGCTCTCATGAATAAAAATCAAATTTCACAAGTGGTCCTGGATCTGCTGAATAATGCTGTTGAGGCCATGGAAGAAACACCTTCAAAAGAATTGAAAGTTGAAATCCAGACCGATGAGAAGAATATTCATCTTCTTGTTTCAGATACGGGCAAGGGAATTCGTGACGAAGAATCAGACAAGATTTTCGAGCCGTTTTTCTCAACAAAACACAGGCATTTCGGAGTGGGATTATCAAACGCCCGCAATTTTATGAATCAACATCGAGGTCAGATTCAGCTTACGAAGAAGATGAATCCGACTCAGTTCAAAGTTACAATTCCTAAATCCGCTTAAATTTTTTCTTTTCGATGTATTCCTGAATGAGTTCAGGTGAATCGACATGATGAAAGTGACAAACACTTCCGTCACGCTGGTGAATGACCATATGAGCGTAGTAGTGCTTCTTCTTTTTAATTTCTACGTGAACAATGTTCCCATAAAGAATCTCTTCTTTCATTTTTAAGACATCAAATCTCACTTCCACATAGTTTTCTTTTAGGATGATCTTGTGATGATGATCATAGAACTGATAGCACATGATGATGGCCGCAAGACCGATTCCCAAGAGGAGATTCATGTCTCCTGAAAGGTGCTGGGGAGCAAACTTTGAATAGAGAATGACCTGGAGAACATAGAGGGCGATCAAGAGAGGAGTGATCTTCGCCATGTAGCGAAGGTGATTGTTACGTGTGATATGCATGAAACTTCCTGTTTTATACGATGCACCATCTTCGCAAATTGCTTTTTTTTCTTCAAGCCCGGAAACAAATTTCTTTTCGAACAAAAAAAGTCAGAAACTACTGTATTGTTCGAGCTACCGAACCTCATTATCTCATAGTCACGAATGCTCTAACGGGTTAGAATATCTCATAAAATTTCAAAACCAGGAGCGATCCGTGTCAGACAAAAGACTCGATTCATTCAAGACCCGCAAGACTTTAAAAGTCGGCAATAAATCTTACGACTATTTTTCTCTGAAAGCTGCACAAGCTGCAGGGATTGGTGATGTCGAAAATCTTCCCTTCTCACTTAAAGTGTTGATGGAAAATCTTCTTCGTAATGAAGATGGTTTCACAGTTTTTGGTGATGACATCAAAGCTATGGGTCAGTGGACGAAAGATAAAAAATCTACACGCGAAATCAATTATTATCCCGCTCGCGTTCTCATGCAGGACTTCACTGGTGTTCCAGCTGTTGTAGATCTTGCAGCGATGAGAGATGCCATGAAAGCAGTTGGTGGTAATCCTCAGAAGATTAATCCACTTGTTCCGGTTGATCTGGTTATCGATCACTCTGTGATCGTGGATTATTCAGCTACTCCGGATGCATTCACAAAAAATATGGACCTTGAATACGAGAGAAACGGTGAACGTTATAAGTTTCTTAAGTGGGGACAAAAAGCATTTAAAAATTTCCGCGTAGTTCCTCCAGGCACTGGTATTTGTCACCAGGTGAACGTTGAGTATCTAGCTCAAACGGTTTGGACGAAAGAAGAAAACGGCACAACAATCGCTTACTGCGATACATGTGTTGGGACAGATTCACACACGACGATGGTGAACGGACTTTCTGTTCTCGGTTGGGGTGTTGGTGGTATCGAAGCAGAAGCAGCGATGCTTGGACAGGCTGTTACAATGCTTATCCCTGAAGTAATCGGCTTTAAGCTTATTGGTAAAGTGAAAGAAGGTGTGACTGCGACTGACGTTGTTCTCACTGTAACAAACATGCTTCGTAAGAAAGGTGTGGTTGATAAATTCGTTGAGTTCTTCGGACCAGGTCTTAAAGATTTAACTCTTGCTGACCGCGCGACAATCGCAAACATGGCGCCTGAATACGGTGCTACTTGTGGATTCTTCCCTGTAGATGAAAAGACGATTGAATATCTTCGTTTCACAGGCCGTGATGAAGACAGAGTTCAGCTCGTAGAAGCTTACGCTAAAGAGCAAGGCTTCTGGAGAAACGATTCTAAAGATCCAGTGTTCACTGATACTCTTGAACTCGATCTTTCAACTGTTGAGCCATCTCTTGCAGGTCCTAAGCGTCCTCAGGATAGAGTTGCTCTTTCACAGATTGCTGAAGGATTTAAAAAAGACCTTGTTTCTGAAACAGGTTTCAAAGTTAAGTCTGATGACGTGAATCACGCTCAGAAAGTTGATGGCGCTAACTTCACCATCACTCACGGTGACGTGATGATTGCAGCGATCACTTCTTGTACGAATACTTCAAACCCATCAGTGCTTATCGCTGCAGGTCTTGTTGCTAAGAAAGCAAATGCTCTTGGTCTTACAACTAAGCCATGGGTGAAAACATCACTTGCTCCGGGCTCTAAAGTTGTAACGGATTACCTTGAAGCTGCTGGTCTTCAACCTGAACTTAATAAACTTGGTTTCAACCTTGTTGGTTACGGTTGTACAACTTGTATCGGTAACTCTGGCCCACTTAAGCCTGAATTCTCAAAAGCAATTAAAGACGGAAATCTCACAGCATCTGCGGTTCTTTCTGGTAACAGAAACTTCGAAGGTCGTGTTTCTCCGGATGTTAAAGCGAACTACCTTGCTTCTCCACCACTAGTTGTTGCTTACGCACTTGCTGGTAACGTGAAGATGGATCTGACTCACGAGCCGATCGGAAAAGGCTCAAATGGAAAAGATGTTTACTTGAAAGACATCTGGCCTTCGACTGCAGAAATCCAGGAAGCGATGATGAAAATCACTCCTGCGATGTTCAAGTCTCGTTACTCTGACGTGTTCAAGGGTGATGAGTTCTGGCAGAAGGTGCCAGTTGCTGACTCTGAAACTTATCCATGGGATTCAGCATCTACATACATCAATAACCCTCCATACTTCAAAGGTATGAAGAAAGATCCGGAAGCGATCAAAGATATCATCGGTGCCAATGTTCTTGGTCTATTCGGTGATTCAATCACTACCGATCACATTTCTCCTGCTGGTTCATTCAAGCCGGATACTCCTGCTGGATCTTACCTCGTTGGTCGCGGTGTAAAACCTGCTGACTTTAACCAATACGGTGCACGTCGTGGTCACGATGAAGTCATGACTCGTGGTACGTTTGCGAACATCCGTCTTAAAAACGAGATGGTTAAATCGGGTAAAGAGGGTGGTTATACAACTTTCGTTTCTACAGGCGAAGAAACAACAATCTACGATGCTTCTCAGAAGTATCAAGCTGCTGGTAAGCCGCTGGTTGTTTTCGCTGGTAAAGAATATGGTACGGGTTCATCTCGTGACTGGGCAGCGAAAGGGACACGTCTTCTTGGCATTAAAGCTGTGATCACTGAAAGCTTTGAGCGTATTCACCGTTCAAACCTTATCGGTATGGGAGTTATTCCTTTGCAATTCACTGGCGGAGCAACTCGTAAGAGCCTCAACCTTGATGGAACTGAGGAAGTAACAATTCACGGTCTTGCTGACATGAAACCTAAAGCTGAACTTACTGCTGAAATCAAACGTAAGAGCGGGGAAGTGGTTAAAGTTAAACTTCACTCACGTATCGATACGGCGAATGAACTTGAATACTACAAAAATTCAGGGATCCTTCACTACGTTCTCAGAAAGTTAAATGCATAAATTCTTCAAGGACCTCTCCTTTACTGGAGGGGTCCTTTTTCTTGTCTCACTCATCTTTGGACTCATTTTTCGATACACAGGTCTGGCCGACATAAGCTCTTGGAGTGATGAAGTTGCGACCTGGTATTATGCTCAGAATCTCGGAAGCATTTTTCAGTCAGACTCACACACTCCTTTGTATTATTTTATCTGTAAAATATGGATATTCATTTTCCCGGATACTATTTTCTCCTTAAGGCTTTTGTCGATTTTTCTCTCTCTTCTTATTTTGTCAGTTTCATGTTTATTGATAGGTCGTAAGAGTGGCATAAAGTCGGCCCTCATCGTTTTTTCATCTTGGTGGCTGTGGCCATCCATGGTTATTCAATCCAGACAGGCCCGTCATTATTCGTTTTATCTCGATATGACTCTATTGATTCTTGTGATGTGGGACCAGAAAAAGAATATTTCCCAATGGATCTTCTGGGGTGCACTCGTTATTTATCAACTCATTCATCCTCTGGCGGTGATACCAGTTGTTTTCCTTTGTTTGTGGGATTTGGTGAAAGACAGAAAAACCAAAGTTTTCCTCTTTGAACTTTCTTCTATGGTGCCCGTAGCACTCTATTATTTGTCCAAGTTTTATTTCCTCGGTCAGGAGAAAGTTGAGTCGCATATCTCATGGATCAGTTCAGATACTTTTCATTTCTTTAAATCCATGTTGATTGTTCTGGCGGGTGATTCATTTCCATTTTCAAAGTTTTATCCGGTTCAGATTCAGGGGTTTCTATTTCTTGTGGGTTCAGTCTCTTTGATCGTTCTTATAAAATCGGATTGGCGGAGAGTTCTTAAAAACCCATGGTTCATTAAGTCCGTTCTGATTTTTATCGGTACTGAGCTTGTGGTTGAAACACTTGGCCTGCTGGATATCAACCTTCGGGTGAACCGATATTATGTCTATATTTTGGGTTTCTTTATTTTTGCACTCTATAAAGTTTCGGAAGATTGGTCTGAAAAACAAAAGCTCATTCGTTCAGGACTGATTGTTGGAACTCTTATGTCGTATTCGTTTATTTTCCAGAAACCATGGTTGAATTATGCGTGGGATGATCAGATCGTTCAGCAGTATGAGGAGGTCATAAGTCTTCTTCCACCCCAGGACACTGTCATTTGTGCCAATACTTTTCAGTTGGATTACTATTTCAATCTCCCGGAGAGTGATCATTGCCTGGTTCAGGTCGAAAGATTGATAGAGTCGAAGAAGCCCTTTTACTTTTTTGACTTAAATGGGAATGATAAACTCGCCAGGGCCCACCTGATTACTCATTCCACAGTTAATTTTTTCAAGAAATTTGACCATTCAGTCTTCATCTCAACTTCACCAAAATAATCTAACATTTGCTGCATAGTGTTTCTGGCCTGTTAATTTATAAATTGCTAGTCTTTTAGCACTAGGACTTCCAATGAAAATGCGTGCTCTTATAACAGGTGCTTCCTCAGGAATCGGCCGTGCCATGGCCATTGCAATGGGCGAGAAAGGTTATGAACTTTTTCTCGTTGCTCGTCGTAAGGATAAACTCGAAGAAGTGGCTGCTCAGATTAAAAATGCCAAAGTAAATCTCATCGTTGCTGATGTTAACGATCCAAATCTTCCCTTGATCATTTCAAGTGCTACTGGCGGTGATATTGATGTTCTTATCAATAATGCTGGTCTGGCGCTTGGAAGAGAGAAAGCTGAGCTAGGGAAGTTTGAAGACTGGCAGCAAATGATTGATACCAATATCACGGCAAACTTCCGCATGGTGAATATCATTCTTCCAATGATGCTCAAGAAAGGCGGCGGCGACATCATCAATCTTTGTTCAATTGCAGGTCACTACACTTACCAGGGTGGCGCCGTTTATTGCGCTACTAAACATGCTGTTCTTGCTTTCACGAGATGTCTT
>JBEIQF010000412.1:0-2852 GCA_040376635.1 Halobacteriovoraceae bacterium | reverse complement strand
CTCTTGTTCTTTTACCAACGGCCCTCTGGTCAGGACTCATGCTCACAAATGTAACGCTTAGTCTTCCACAAGAAACTCCTGTCTATCATTTGACATGGATTGCTTTCGCTATTCTTTCTCAGTTTTTATTGCTTCAAATTCGAAGTGCAACTTTTGTAAAAGTTTTCAAAACTTAACGCGTTTTACCTCCACCGGCGGAGGTCAAATGTGATAAATTCTTTTGGAATTTACCAAAGGAATTTACATGAAAGTGAAAGCAGCAGTCGCATGGGGCCCGGGTCAACCATTATCAATTGAAACAGTAGATCTTGAAGCTCCCAAAAAAGGCGAAGTTCTCGTCAAGATTGTTGCTTCAGGCGTTTGTCATACTGATGCCTATACTCTTTCAGGTGTTGATCCTGAAGGTATCTTTCCCGTTATTCTCGGCCACGAAGGAGCAGGGATCGTGGAAGCTGTTGGTGAAGGTGTGACGTCTGTGAAAAAAGGCGATCACGTTATTCCTCTCTACACTCCTGAGTGCGGCACTTGTAAATTCTGTACATCCGGCAAAACAAATCTCTGTCAGCGCATTCGTGAAACTCAAGGTAAGGGTCTCATGCCTGATGGCACGACAAGATTTTCAAAAGACGGAAAACCCATCTTTCACTACATGGGTACATCAACATTTGCTGAGTATACTGTTGTAGCAGAAATCTCCCTCGCTAAAATTGATCCGAAAGCTCCACTTGATAAAGTTTGTCTTCTTGGTTGCGGAGTTACGACCGGAATCGGTGCAGTTCTCAATACAGCGAAAGTTGAAAAAGATGCAACGATTGCAGTTTTCGGCATCGGCGGCATTGGTCTTTCAGTGATCCAGGGTGCAAAGATGGCCCAGGCAAAAAAAATCATCGCTGTTGATATCAATAATTCTAAAAAAGAAATGGCGACTAAGTTCGGAGCAACTGACTTTGTGAATCCAAATGAGATTCAGGGAAGTGTTGTCGATAATATCGTTAAGATGACGGATGGTGGAGTTGATTATTCATTTGAATGCGTAGGGAATGTGAAACTCATGCGACAAGCGCTTGAGTGTTGTCATAAAGGCTGGGGCGAATCGATCATTATCGGTGTTGCCGCTGCTGGACAGGAAATCTCAACAAGACCATTTCAGCTTGTAACGGGAAGAGTATGGAAAGGTTCTGCATTCGGTGGAGTGAAAGGCCGCACAGAACTTCCGGGTTATGTGAATAAATACATGAACGGTGAAATCAATATCGATGACCTCGTGACTTTCACGATGCCGGTTGAAGAGATCAATGATGCTTTCAAATACATGGAAGAGGGTAAGAGCATCAGAAGTGTTGTGACATTTTAAGGAATAAATATGCTGCCAATTAAATCACATAAGTCTTTTCAGGGTAAAACCGAATTCTGGTCACACGACTCAAGTGTGACTGGCACCAAGATGAAATTCTCCACGTTCATTCCGGATGGTGGAGCGAAGGGATGCATCATCTGGCTATCGGGACTCACGTGCACAGAAGAAAATTTCATCACGAAGGCCGGTGCGCAGAAATACCTTTCTGATCATGGCCTCATGGTGATTTGTCCAGATACTTCACCTCGCGGACTCAATCTTCCGGGTGAGCATGATTCTTATGATTTTGGATCAGGTGCCGGGTTTTATCTGAACGCAACTGTTGATCCCTATTCAAAGCATTACAAAATGTATGACTACATCGTGAATGAACTTGATGGAATCATCCGCAGAGAATTTGGCGTTGAAAAAATCTCGATCATGGGTCATTCAATGGGTGGACATGGTGCCCTTGTTATTGGTCTCAGAAATCCTGAAAAATATTCAGCGATCTCTGCTTTCTCACCCATCGTAAATCCATCAGTATCTCCTTGGGGGATTAAGGCGTTCACTGGTTATCTGGGTGAAGATAAATCATCATGGGCACAGTATGATGCCACGGAACTATTAAAGTCCGAAAAAAAGCATTCTCAAAAAATTCTTATTCATCAGGGAACGCATGATGAATTCCTCACAAAAGAATTATTCACGACAAATTTCATTGATGCCGCCCAGGAAATCGGACAGGAGCAGGAAGTGATTTTTGCTGAAGGGTATGACCACAGCTATTACTTTATTGCGACTTTCATTGGAGAACACATCGCCCATCACGCGAAATGTATCAAGGGTCTCTAGGATAACAAATCATATTGAAGATATCAGTCACTCCACCGAACGTGTGCTCAAGTTCCACAGGCAGCGTTCGGGCGTTGACCGGATATGATCTCGTCGCATCTTTTTTGTAAGTTGCATCCATCACATTCACGGACCGAGACAATGAAACAACGGTCAGGTTTCCTTCTCGCTTGATACCGCTCGTGATTTTCCAACCACCAACTTCAACTTCTCTTGTTTCACCAAGATCAAGATAGAAAGCAGTCTCAGCATGCTTGTGAGAAACGGAACATGTGTAAGAAGAAAAACTTCTTTGAGCGTGAACGGTGAGGATGAGGGAAGTAAATGTGATGATCAGGAAAAGAACCTTCATGGTGTCTCCTTTATGAGGGACACCATGAATACATGAAGACTTAAAAAGTGATCACTTAATTAATCCTGAAATACCTGAAGGTAGACGAATTTTAAGTAACGCATCTCGGGCAACGCGAAAGGAAACGGATGATCCTCAGGTTGACCCTTGATCAATAACACTTTCCCGCGGCGACGGGATTTTGATAAGGCCTCCTGAACAATTTCAAGGAAACTTTCAAAACTAATGTGGCCTGAACAACTTGAGGCCGCAAAAAAACCACCGTCTTTCACAAGACGTAAAGAATCGGCAAAGATTTTTGTATAAGCG
>JBEIQF010000175.1:0-6767 GCA_040376635.1 Halobacteriovoraceae bacterium | reverse complement strand
ATGTTAATCACAGTCCAGTGTCTCCAGCCTCCCGCTTTCTTCGCATCGGGATCCATCACTGTGATGGCAAAACTCATCGTTCCTTCTGGAGCTCCTTTCCACTCAAGAGCGGGGGAGAGATTTTCTCCGTGGCAACCCATGCCGTTGAAGACGAAATTTTCCGGAACGACCCGGGTTGAATCAAATGATGGTGATCGTAAGAGGAAGTCTGCGTTTTCAGATGTAATCATATAAACCTCATTTTATTGTTTGATCTTATAGCCTGTGCGGAAGATCAGCCAAACCACGCCAAGACATATGACGAGAAACAACGCTGTCATGAATAAACTATGACCCACGCTGACATCTGATACGCCGTAGAAACTCCAGCGAAATCCGCTCACGAGATAAACGACCGGATTGAACATGGTTATTTTTGCCACAGCGGTGGCAGCATATGGATGGAATAAAAACTTCCGCCTAGAAAAGTCAGAGGTGTTACGACGAGCAGGGGAACGATCTGAAGTTTTTCAAAACCATCGGCCCATACGCCTATGATAAAGCCGAAAAGTGAAAAGGTGACTGAGGTCAGAACGAGAAACGTGATCATCGTGAGAGGATGTTGAATTTCATAATTCACAAATAGTTTTGCCGTGAGAAGAATGACACTGCCAAGAATGATCGACTTCGTAGCTGATGCACCTACGTAACCCACAACCGTTTCAAATGGTGAAATAGGCGCAGAGAGAATTTCATAAATCGTTCCTGAAAAGCGCGGCATATAAATCCCAAAGGAGCCGTTTGAAACACTTTCAGTCAGGATGGAGAGCATCACGAGACCCGGAACAATGAAGGCCCCATATTTTACTCCGTCAATTTCTCCCATGCGAGAAGCAACGGCCGACCCGAAGACAATAAAATAAAGGGACGTTGAAATAACCGGAGAAGCGATACTTTGAAAAAGTGTTCTGAAAAAACGCTTCATCTCAAAAGAATAAATCGCCTGGACACTATGAACGTTCACTGCTTCCTCCCAATGAGACCAACAAAGATATCTTCCAACGAACTTTCTTTTGTCCTTATATCCTTGAAGAGAAGTCCCTGCTCAGAGAGTTCCTTCAAAAGATCATTGACCCCGGTCTTCTCATCGAAAGTATAAGTAAGTTCTTTTTTATCTTCTGATATCTCATAAGAATGATTGAGAGACCGATTAAGGGGTTCCTGAAGTGAAAGGATGAGTTGCTTTTTTCCTAGCTTCTTCATGAGCTCTTTCTTCTCCTGAACAAGAATGATCTTTCCTTTATTGATGACGCCGATTCTATCTGCCATCTCTTGCGCTTCTTCAATGTAGTGAGTGGTGAGGATGATCGTGACACCATTCTCCCGCAGCTTTCGAACCATCTCCCACATTTCCTTTCGTAAACTTACGTCCACACCGGCAGTGGGTTCATCAAGAAAAAGAATCTCAGGTTCATGTGAGAGAGCTTTGGCGATCATCACTCTGCGTTTCATTCCTCCGGAGAGAGTCATGATCTTTGAGTCTTTTTTCTCCCAGAGAGAGAGGTCCTTTAGAATCTTTTCTATTTTTTGATCATCATCTTTTTTACCGAAGAGATTGCGGCTGAACTTCACGGTATCAATCACTTTCTCGAACATGTCTGTTGTAAGTTCCTGAGGAACTAATCCGATTAAGGATCTCGCTTCTCGATAATCTTTTTTGATATCAAAACCTGACGCTTTTATGTTTCCACTTGTCGCATTAACAATGCCACATACGATATTTATCAAAGTCGTTTTTCCTGCCCCATTTGGACCCAGAAGCGCAAAAATCTCACCACGCTTGATAGACAGATCTATATCTTCAAGAGCTTTAAAACCAGTCACGTAAGTCTTGTGCAAATTATTGATAGCGATCACTTCATCATTTTGGTCAGTCATAAAACTCCTGGTCAAAGAACCGTATGCAAGAATGGCACCTACTATTGGTCGACTCATTGAGAAATATTGATTCGGGTCAGGGTCATTGTGAAAAGTTAATTCTAAAGTTCAGAAGGAGGAATTATGAATATAAATTTTATCAGAAGCTATGGAGAGATTGGCCTGGAAGACATTGCACTAGTCGGAGGCAAAAATGCATCCCTTGGAGAGATGTATCAGAATCTTGTTCCTCTTGGGTTAAATCTACCTGAGGGATTCGTCATTACCTCTGAAGCTTATTCAGAAATTGTTTCTGGAGATCTTCGTCATCGTATCCTTGAGCTTCTCAAATTTGACAGTTCAGATGTGGCCGAGCTCAATCGCAGATCTCTTCAGATCCAGGAGATGATACGAAAGACAGAATTGTCAGATCGTTTCCTGTCGCAATTATTTTCTGCATTCGAAAAATTAAAAAAAGAATCAGGTCTCCAGGATATTGAAGTGGCCGTCCGATCTTCTGCAACTGCAGAGGACCTTCCTGATGCTTCTTTTGCCGGTCAACAGGAAACGTTTCTGAATGTCCGCAATCAATTAGAGCTAAGAGATGCTTGCATTAATTGTATTGCTTCGCTTTTTACTGCCAGGGCCATCAGTTATCGAAACTCTCACGGAATAGATCATGAGTCCGTTAAGCTATCTGTGGGTGTCCAGAGAATGGTGAGAACAGATCTTGCATCCTCGGGTGTCATATTTACTTTAGATACAGAAAGCGGATCCAGAGATGTCATTCTTTTAACTAGTTCTTACGGACTTGGTGAAAATATTGTCGGTGGACGTGTTGATCCTGATGAGTTCTGGGTTTCAAAACCTATTCTATCTTCAGCAGAAGATCCTATTCTTAAAAGGAAGTTGGGTCAAAAGCAGATGAGAATGGTGTACTCGACTCATGGAAGCCAACGTACAAAAAATCTGGATGTTTCTCCTACAGATCGTAATAAATTATCTTTGACCGATGCTGAGGTCATTTATCTGTCAAAGCAAGCTCTCATCATTGAGAGCTATTATTCAAGAAAGTATAACCGGCAAATGCCTATGGATATTGAATGGGGAAAAGATGGGAAAACCGGAAAAATATTTATTCTTCAGGCAAGACCAGAAACAGTGCATACCTCAATATCTAATAAGAATGTCATCATGACTCTTGAGAAAAGGAGCGAGGTGCTTTTGGAAGGAAGAGCGGTTGGTACCAATATTGGTTCAGGAGTTGCTCGAGTTATAAAAAATAAAAGAGATCTGGAAAGCTTTCAGAAGGGAGAAATACTTATTGCGGATATGACAGATCCAGATTGGGAACCCATTATGAAAAAAGCATCTGCGATTATCACGAATAGGGGAGGACGAACCTGTCATGCTGCCATTGTCAGTCGTGAGCATGGCGTTCCTTGTCTGGTTGGAACCGGGGTTGGAACTGAAATCCTCAAAACGGGACAACTCGTTACAGTAAGTTGTGCTGACGGAGAAACAGGTCATGTCTACAACGGACTACTTCCTATAAAAAAAGAAATTATCGACATTAATTCAAAAATTAAGACCCGGACTAAAGTCATGGTTAACTTGGGAAATCCCGATGAGGCCTTGAAGGCTTCTGTCATGCCTGTTAGTGGTGTCGGTCTCGCCCGGATGGAGTTTATCATTGCAGAGTCAGTTCGAATTCATCCCATGGCCCTGCTCCATCCGGAACGTTTGGAAGAATCCGTTTTAAAGAATATGACTTCTATAGTTGGAGAGTATAAAAAAGGTTCCGACTATTTTATCAGACGACTCTCGGAAGGTATTGGCATGATAGCTGGAGCATTTTATCCAAGACCAGTTATCGTAAGACTCTCTGATTTTAAAACGAATGAATACTGTAATCTTATAGGCGGTAAAGCCTTTGAGCCAGTGGAAGAGAACCCGATGATCGGTTTTCGTGGAGCTTCGAGATATTATCATCCGAACTATGCGGAAGGTTTTGCTCTTGAATGCAAGGCCATCAAATATTGTCGTGAAAAAATGGGACTTAAGAATATTAAGATTATGGTTCCGTTCTGTAGATCAGTAAAAGAGGGAATCAAAGTCATCAGCGAATTGGAAAAGAATGGACTCATTCAGGGCAAGGATGACCTGGAAGTTTATGTGATGTGTGAACTTCCATCAAACGTTCTTGATGCCAAAGCTTTCGGAGAATTATTTGATGGCTTCTCTGTTGGTTCAAATGACCTGACTCAAATGACTCTCGGAGTGGACAGAGACTCGGAACTCATTAGTGATCTTTTTGATGAAAGGGACCCTGCCGCTTTAAGAATGATCAATATGGCAGTCAGTGAGGGCCTGAAGGCGGGAATTCCTGTTGGCATTTGTGGTCAGGCACCAAGTGATTATCCTGAAATATGTGAAAATCTCGTTCGACTGGGAATTACGTCGATTTCACTGTCACCTGATTCGGTCTTTAAGGCCTTAAGAATTATTATCGCTGCAGAAAAGGAGGTTTACGGTGAAAGTTTCCAAAACAATTTTAATGAAAATTACCCATCTCATTGATTTGTTCAAACAATTCTTCATCAACTTACGTATGAAAATGAAACGAAGAAATCATCCAGAATTAATCGATGAATTTGAGCCTTGAGAAAGGTGGCCGGATTTCTCCGGCCGCCACGATTAGTGTTTGATCGGAATTCTTTTGTGTTTAGGTGCTACGGACGGATTCTTTTTGATTTCGATATTCAATATTCCGTCTTTATAGGATGCACTTACATTATTTGTATCAACACCTTCATCTAATGGAATTGTTCGATAAAAACTTCCATACTTGAATTCTGAAAAATAGTGAGATTTATCCTCTTCTTTCTTTTCCGATTTTCTTTCACCTCTAAGCACCAGATTATTTTCATCAATTGAGATTTCCAGGTCTTTCTCTTCCATCCCTGGTACTTCCGCTCTCACGAAATAACCTTTCTCTGTCTCTTTAACTTCAATCTTTGGTGAAAATTGTAATTCGCTTTCGGTATCAAATGACAAATCAGTACTGTATTTATCAAAAAGACTGTTCATGTCTTTAAGCCAGCTCTGTAGTGGATTACTAGTACGTTTCATAAGACTTCTGTTCATCTTGTCCTCCAATGTTTTGTTCCTGAGACTAATTTATCCAATATCCCCCAAAAGTCTTTGATTCGAATCAGTTTTGGAGAGATCAGGCATCAGAGTCATTGACAGCTAAAACGTTTTAATCTTTCTGGATCTATAATCTCCAGGATCCTGTTGGATTCAGTCAGAAGGCCTTTGTCTTTGAAGGATGTAATGTATCTCGTAACAGTTTCCGACGAGGTTCCAATGACTGAGGCTATTTCTTCACGGGAGAGATTCAAATCGGATACCAAAGCATCACCTGACTTATAAGACATGACGAAATGTAGAAGAAATTCCGCCAACCTTTCTCCAACATTTTTTGTCATAAGATTTTCTGCTCTGTGATCCGCCTCTTCAAGTTCATGGCCAAGCAGTTTTATGAATGACTCCAGAAGAACAGGCTCTTTCTTTATAAGTTCGTTGATGTTTTTTTTATCGATGAAGGAAACTTCTGAATCTTCAAGCATAGTAGCAGTGAATCCATATGAACTTTTTGAAAAATAGCAACGATGTCCAATAAGTTCATTGGGTGAGATGATTTTGACTATAAGTTCTTTACCCTCTGATTCAAAATGAGAGAGCTTAACTTTTCCCTTTTTAAGGTAATGAAGGCCTGCAATTTGAGAGCCTTCCATAAAGAGTGTTGTATTACGCGGATACTTGATCTCTATACAATTGTCTTTATCTTCAAAGAGTTTTCTTAGCTTTTCCATTTCATCTCCTGAGGAAATTATAGAGATGACACTTGTATCAATGCTGTGACCATGATCACTCGTACTGTATTTAAAGGATTTATTAACCTGACGAGCATCATCTCGGACGGAGATAAAAAAAAGCCACCTTGCGGCGGCCTTCAAATCGATCAATTTTGTATATTGATTATTTCGTTTTTAATTTCACAACAACGCGTGTGTTGTTGAAGTTGCCTGTTACGCGTGCAGATAATTTGCAATTTCCGTTAAGGAAAATTGTTGGCCTTCTGAAAACGCGGCTTAAACCAAGGCGTCCACAATCAACGTTGCCTTCAGCACCGTGATACATTACTGTCTCACCCATAAGCATAAGGCCTTCAACTTTAACTCTTTCAGAGAATACTGTTACAGGCATTGGCATAGGCATACGCTGTGGGTAACAACGGCCCCACTGATCGCAACCAACTGGACCTGGGAAATGACCGCCCATATAGCGCTCTTCTGTTACTGTTACGTCTACGAAACCTTCTGATGTATTTTGGTCAACCTGGAAACGAGCATCGGCCATCGTTCTGCCGTTACCAATGTTCATCACTTGCTGGTCAAGAATCACAACTTCACCTGCAAAAGCAGAGACTGAAGAAAAAATCATAAGTGCTGATAAAAACTTTTTCATAATAACTCCTGTTTAACTCTTAAAGAGACTTCAGTCATATCATTGTGATGTTCAGGGAGTGAAGTGAATTCATCCTGTTTTGCACATAGCGTTAGTTTTTGATTTCCCTCAGAATGAAAGGTGGTTCTCATCATTTCGTTAGTTTCGAACATCATTCATAATGAGCTTCAGAATTGATTTCTGTCAAAGGAGTGTCGAATCTTTACTAGATCAATTCTTCAGTTTTTTGAGAACTGATCATTTTCTCTTCTTGGGTGATTGAATGTCGTATTGGAAGCATTTACATTACCTTTTCTTCTAACTGAAAATTTTCCGGCCTTTTCATTCTCTTTAAAATT
>JBEIQF010000003.1:0-44772 GCA_040376635.1 Halobacteriovoraceae bacterium | reverse complement strand
CGCTAAAGATTGTTTATTGGTTGTTTTATCTCGTGCGGACTCAACGACAAATATTAAAAATGGTATTTTTATTTTATCTAAATCTGCGCCTATATTAATCGCCTGCAAAAAATTAGCAGGAAATAGTTTTGCTTCACTATTTTCTAATCCTTCAAATATTCTATCCTTTAGTTTTGCTAACCACAAAGGCACGCCTAATTCTTTTTCATAAGAACTGTGTGAGTAATTCTCAAGTGTACAGCCAACGGCACATCCTTTACCATTCTCCCAGCCAGTGCCTTGAATAATGTTGTCCGCTGCTTGGTGCGCAAGAACTCTTGCAACATATTTCTCTTTTATTTTTATATCGTTATGAAATGCTTGCATATATTTCTCCTTTTAAAAACTTCCGCTTAAGATCACTCGCCACATTTAATATTGGCTTGTCATATATCTCACTCAACATAATCACCGGAATCATAAGTATTATAACTTCTACCGAGTGTCGGTCGATTTGTATGTGGTTCTTGCGCAATTCACGCTCTAGTATTTCTAGTGCTCTGGGGTAGGAGAGTGGTTTCATTTTTGTGCCCTCAATATAAACTGCGCTACGTGGCGACCGATACCTTTGCCAGCGGATCCATCCTCTGTCGCGCACCATTTTACGTCCTTTAGGTTCCTCACCTCTGCGCAATGCTCTATTAACATTAATATCCATTTATCTATTGGATAAACTAAAACAACGTCTTTTCCTTTTTTGTACTCTTCTATAGCCTTTCTAGCCCACGCGGTCGGGCCTTTCTTTTTGCCATCAACAACAATGGATCCAAAAGGTGGGTTCACATAAGTTGATTGACCCCAGTCGCAGGTTAATCCATCAAAATTTTCTGGCTTAGGAAATGGACACGCATCAAAATCAAAGTTGAACTCAGCTTGCATTTGGTCCATTAGCTCCGGCGGTGTTAACCAATAGTGCTTACCGTTAGCGTTACCGTTAACAAAACTCACAGCCCCTCCGAAGTGTTTCGCGGTTTTAATTGTTTCAATAAATTAAACACCCCTCTGCTGTACTTGTTTGTTTTACGATTCAAAAACTTACCAGTACTGGGCCAGAAATCAAAATCACCTATTCTATAATGTGTTTCACTAAGGCGCTTAAATAAAACTCCTTGTTCTTTTAATATGTCGATAGAGTTTTTTAAGTTGTTTTGCTTTTTAATTCTTCCCTCTTCTTTAAGGGCAGCAAATATCTCTCCAATTTCGCTCATCTCTTTTCCTTCCACTCTGCTACGAGTTCGATTCCACAGTGTTTGCAGATATATTTGATGAAGTGTTTTGGCGGGAAGCACGTTAATATCCCAGTGGATATCTCTGGTTCATGCTTACACACATTTTGGTTTTCCGCCCCAAAACTTTTTGCTTTTTCGATTCCCTTTAAAATATCTTTAGCAAAATCTTCCCAAGCGCTTAGTGGCATTGTAAAAGAACTGTATTTCTTTGATTCTACTCTCTTCGGCAAGTGGCCTGAGTCTGGATAATCTAAACAAAGCTCGCCGTAATCTTGCTCTACATATAAATGTAAGCCGTTATCAACATATAAACTTGATCTTGTGCTCATTTCTTTTCTCCTTTTTGTTTATATTTTCCAAAGCTTGATTATTGTTTTCTCTAAACCACTACTTAACTAAACATTTCACAATTAATTCTTTACACGAGCGCACACGATGGAACTTATAAATATTCGTAAGATGAAACTTCACAGTCTTAATCGTGATTTTTAGTTCCTTCGCTATTTGAATGTTTCTTTTCCCTTTTAATAGCTTATCCATAACTTCCTGCTGTCTCTCCGTAAGCCTCTTCTGTTTCATGTTTACTCCTATCCTAGCCATCCGAGATCTTCTTTCGGGACCTCTTCTAAATTGTTTAATTGTTCAATATCGTTTCTCTTAAAGTGAAATACCGTATAGTTATCGCTGTATTTGTTCTTGGTGAGGTCATAGTCACAAGCAAAAAGATAGTTTCTTGCCGCACCAAACTGTCTAAACTTAGGGAAATGGAAAAATGTTTTCGATATAGAAGGACTTCTCGTTGCTCGAGAGGTGAGGAGAATAGCCTTCGTACATACCTTTGATAAATCGCTTGAACCATGGAAATCATCTATCTCAGGAATAAGCTTTTGAGTTTTCCCTGAACCAAATTCTTTTCTTAAGTGTGCGACCAAAATCACAGGGGTAGAGATCAGTAAACCAATATCGCGAATCGCTTTAATGGCGTCACTCAATTCTTTATTCTCGTTTCTTCCATCAAAATCAAAGTAATGAATATGATCTATGATTATGAGATCTGTGTTACCACTCACAAGCATCGTATTTCTCATGAATTCTTTTAAATCAAAGTTTTTCTCTCTATAGTACACATTGATGTTCGACTTATTGATCTCATCAAGGGCTTTTTCGTATAGATGCTCAAGCTCTGGATATTGGTTGTCGTACCATTTCTTGTAATAGATCTTTTTTGAAGTCATCTGAGATATCTTCTTAAAAGCCATGCGCATTTCTACCTCTTGATTCTCACTCTCAAGAGAAAAGATATGTACGCGCCTTCCTTGGTGAGAGGCATTCATGGCCATGTCTGAAATGAGCTCAGTCTTACCAATGCCTGTGCGAGCACCAACCAAGATCACGTCATTCTTCTTTACCCCACCAAACACATCATCAATGACCTTCACACCAGTCATTATCTTTCCTCGAGAGTTTTTCTCTAGGTTCTCCCTTAATTGATCTTTGGTGAGATTAGCTCTCTTGAACGTGTTTATCGCCATACTGTGTCCTTAATGATGCGAAGGCATTCCTTATCGGAGTGACCGTAGTATCTGAGCCATTGAAATAGGGTAGGACCACCCGGAACAGCGCCAATCTTCTTATTCTGATCGATGAAGCAATTCGTGCTTTCGCCATTTACAATGATGTTTAGCTTTCCACCAGCCACGGGCTTAAACGTGTATTTTTCAAAGTTCACATGTTGGGATCCACTCAAGGCCATTAAAGCTTTTTCGTGATCAAGGACGTTTAGGAAGCCTGTCAAATCATCCTCACCAACATAGAAGTAATTTGGGTTTACCTGAGAAATGATTCGAACATCATCCTTTTCTTTAACAGGGAAGAAATAGAGCATTTCCTTTTCTCTATAAGAAACATCAAGAACAAATATGGTTTTTACTAAATATGGATCGTTCTCGTCTTTCCAGTGGAAATAATTAGGAGCTCTTAATATACGAGCCAGATCTCTCACCTGTGGATCACCACCTAAGAACTCTCCTAATCCATCTTGTACGAGCTTATAATTAGCTATAGTCGCATCTTTCGCCCTGAAGTACACATGTAGACCATTCTTAGATTCAACGACTATAGACGGGTATATGGGTAATTTCTTAAGTCGTGCTTTTTGAGCGTCCTTATCCCCACCATCAATCTCGGCATACCAGTAGTTAATGTGAGAGATGTTGTTATTAGCTCTTCTCGTGCCATTAAATGAATTTACTTCCTGAAATATTCCGTATTTCTTATTGTTGTAAATTGTGGCCTGATTCTCATCAATGAGAAGTGGGGTAGTATCCTCACCACCGTCTTTCATGGCATAGAAGCGTCTTACCATAGCTCTTGATCTCCACTTACGCCTACTTCAGCAAGTCTCATGGCTTTAGTTGGACGAATGAAGAAATCAAAAGTAGCCTTCCAACCACTATCGTTCTTTCCGTTATAGAATGGGTTCATCTTCACAGCTCGAGCAGCAGCATCCCACGATTCTTTATTTGGCATCTCTTGCCATCTAAGCCTCATCGCGGTCTTTCTCTTTACATCAAGATTACTGACATTATGAAGATGACCACAATGAGTGCTCCAAGCGTGGAGAATGTATTTATAATCCTCTTTATTGGGTTCGTGATTACTGATTTCGCTTAGAACATCGAGGCTCATTAATTGCTCAGATTTGAGATAATTAACAATCGCTACAGTGTCCTCAAAGCTCACACCAATCTTACGAGCGAATTCAATAAGCTTCTCTTCAGGCTTCATATTCGAAAATCCTCTCGAATAGCTTCAACCACTTTCTTTGATGGTACTTTTAAGAGCTTAATCATCTTCACTAAATGCTTATCTGGGAACCCAAATATCTGATACTTGTGAACAGTCTGAGGTCTTACGCCAAGAAACTTAGCTGTAGCTTTCTGTGTAAGCTTTTTCTTTTTCATTTCTTTAAATATAAGTTTATCAATCGCTTTATAGGCCATTATTCTTCTCCGTATGCATACTCTGGAACTTCAATCTTCATAACTCCATGCTCACTGTAATCAGGCCATGAAGAGACTTGAGTGTATTCATTGATCTTCATGAGGAACTTTGATCTTTGTGCAATAGCTCGATCCATAGAGCTCTTACGCATCTCATAAATACCAATGGCAAAGGGTTTAACTTTCTCCTGAGCAATAAGAATAAATCGAAAATCACGAGCAAATATTCTCTCAGCCCCTAATTTGTAGTGAGCCGCACTGATGTGATACTGATATCGCGCCATAGCTTTAGAGAACTCATAGGGGCTTGCACCGATAGCGGTCTTATAATCAGTGATTACGCCACGAGTGGGATTAATCCAATCAGCTCGAAATCGACATCTACGCTTGTGTTGTTCATCCCAGTAAGCAAATCCTTGTTCTTTAAGAGAATCTCGAGTGATCTCTTGAGCATGTGGATTTCTTAAGAACACATCATGCATAAAGTAGAGATTGTCATATTCACTCGTGGTGAGGAGAGTCTTGTTTGGGTGAAGAGCTTCAAATTCTTCAACCTGATCCTTCACAGTTCTCACAACCTTGTCTGTCTCTTGGCCCTTGTTAGGACCACTCTTAAGAATATGCTTTTCTGTAATAGGCTTAAAACTTGGTATAACAACAAAATCATCATGCTTCTGCTCAATGTTGATCTTATGAGCCCAATCACCGAAATCTAAAGCACGACTCTCATGCCTCACCACGCGGTCAAGCACATAGGCCTTATAGTGAGCAGCACTCTTACCAATGTGTTTAATATCAGTGCTCGAGAGAAGCTCTATTCGTGAATGATAAGCCTCATTTGATTCTATTGGTAAGGGCCCCTCCCAATCGTAAAGGGGCTTTGAGTGTACAAGTTCTAGCATTAGAATAAGACCTCAGCTTCAGTCTTAGTCTCATCATTTGAAATGAAGTACTTAATATCTAGGAACTCTTTACCATCATCAGTACGAGTACCAACTTTAGCGCGTACTTTTTGGTTCATGAGATCATTGATCTTCTCAAGCTTTGTAGTATCCATTCCTGCGCAATGCATGAACGTCTTAAGCTGTTCACGGCCAATTTGCTGAGCCTTTTCTGATTCGTTCTGAATGTTGAAGTTCTTAGTCACTTTCCAGCGATTATAGTCCCCACCAACTATTTCAAAAGTAATGTTGATGGCTTTTCCACCCTTTTGAGTCGTGCGCTCCTTAACCTCACTCACCACAAGGGTCTGTTCGCTTGGAACAAACGGCTTCATCTCAGGCTTCTTGCTCACTTCTACTGTTGTTAAATCTAAATATGACATTCTTATTCTCCTTTTTGGTTTTGTTTATTCATTGCTAGTGACTTCTTTGCATAGAAACACGCTTCTTCTAACTTAGTCTTACAGATTGAAAACTCTCGTCCTGTTTGGCACATTTCAGGCTGATTGAGCTCGTTCAATAGAGCATCAAACATACTCGCCACATTCTGCGCTTTTCTCACTCCATCCTCACTTAAGAGATGAACCTTGAACTCGTCATTCTTTACCATTACTTACCTCCTTTAATTTTCTTTGAAATTAGGTCTAAATTGGGTTCTTCAAATTTTTGTAAGACGCACCCCCTGTGCTTTGCATAGATAAACTCTTCAGTTCTTGTTGTTAATAGCTTTGGTTTTTTAACAACATCGTCGCCTTTAGCAGGGACCACATAATAAACATGATCAAAGTATTGACTAATCTTCGATGAAATTTTTCCGAACACCATCGGTTCCATGGTTATGTTCCCGTTGATATTCTCTTTTTCAGCTAGGCAAGTAATTGCTACGTTATAATATGGAATGTCTCTAAATTTTTTAATAAAATCGATCATCGTGTCATTGTATTCACCCCACATATTTAAAGCTTTGGACTTTGATGAATAATCTGGATCAACCTTTAGGGCATCAACCAAAATTTGCGCAATTTCTGTCAATGAATCTACGAATATCCATTTATATTTTTCTATAGAATCTTTACTCAATAAATACCTATAGACTTCATTGATTTGTCGATATCTTAAGTGTGCAGGAAGTAATTCTCCCTTGTCGTCTTTTGTTAGATCAATCTTATCTATATCGTGATCCTTAAGTACTAAGTCGCCACTTTCCGCTCCAACAAATAGAGTTTTTTCTTTGATAGTAGATGCGAGTGTTGTCTTTCCTGCTCCGCTAGGTCCTACTATAAGCATTTTAACTCGGTCTATATTAGCGTTTTTCGTTGATGTTATTAGCATGTTGCTCCTTTGATTTTTTTCTCAATTTGGTTTTAGTTTTCCATGTTTTGTTTGATTTAATGTCTCGTATGGCTTTTTCAGAAACGCCGTATTTCTCGGCCATGGCATAGTTTGATAAATGCTTTTGTTTTCTGATTTCTTCTGCGACTTCAAGATTGAGCTTAACAGGATGTCTGAGGCCCTTTTTAACCAATCCCATTTCAAGAGCATGTTGTTGATTTTGTTTAGGCGTCACGTACTCTAGGTTTTCAACTCTATTGTCGAATTTGATCCCATTTTTATGATTTACTTGACGAGTGTCTGGGCCAACAAAGGCAAGCATAACCAAACGATGTACTGTAAAAAATTTGCGCTGAGAGTTTTTAGATAGCCCAACAAGTAGATAGCCATCTCGATGCTTGGTCGGCCTTAAAGCCTGATTTAATGCAACGCTTATAACTAGACCACAACTAGAAACTTTATAGTAACCCTCGTAACCCGGAACATCTTTTAGCTCGCTATGCACAGCGCCCTCCTTAAATGGAGAGACTTAAAAGTGCCCATAGTAACGTCTTTAAGTTCTTAAAAAGACAGTAACTTCAGTATATCTAGTGCGTAGTAAGTTTCCCTTTCACGGAGTAGACACGAGTTCGAATCTCGTAGGGGACGCCACTTTACTAGATATATTGACCGGAAATGCACTTCTGGTCTCTCGGCTGACTCGGTGCTCTAACACTTAGTCAGCCATTTTTTTAACTCACGATTTTAAAGAGATCTTCTTCACGAGTACCTATGTAGCCTTCTGTGACCTTCACTGACGAATGTCCGAGGAGACTCATGATATCTTTGATTGGAACCCCTTTGCGACTAAGATTCGTTGCAAAACTATGCCTTAGTCCATGTAGGGTTAAGTTATGGTCTGGAAAATGTTTTTTCAACAACTTTGAAATCTTTCTTGAATAATGTTCAGCGTTCACCTTTTTGCTGTTTTTAGATAAGAATACATAATCACTAGGGTTACTCTGTTGATAAACCTGTTGAAATATTTGCAATAACGCATCGGTTAACGGGAAGTAATATTTTCTCTCTATTGATTTAGGTCCTTTTCGTGTCGTGAACCATATTTTTCTGTTGGTAAACTCAAGATCTCCCCATGTAAGTGATAGGGCCGACGATAGTCTTGCTCCGGTTATTGCTAGAATTTTAAATATAGCCTGATCTCTTTTCGATAACTTAGCGGTTATTGTGTCTACCTGATGTGCATCCCATGTTTTTCTTTGCGTGGTGGTACTACCAAGGGCCCTGATATTTCTTGTTGGGCTATACTCGATGAACTCCCAAACCTCACAGGTTCTAAAGAAGTGCTTTAGCGAATTGAGCTTACGATTCACAGTAGATGGTTTTACCCCTCGCTTAAGCTCATTAGAGCGGTACTCTTCGATTTGCTGAGGCTTAACCTCATGAACGTACTTATCCCCACCAACTAGGGCTATAAAGGCGCTTAGAACGTTTCTATCCACATCCTCGCTTTTGGCCTTCTTACGCGACGAAATATGTTCTAAGTATTTATCTGAGGCGGCCTGAATGGTGCTTGTGGTGAGGCGATAACGCGACTCTAGGTGGTGTTTAAATTGGTTTGCTTCCTCATAGCTTGAAAAGACCTTTCTGAACCTTTGCCCGAAAAGTCTGAAGTCTAGCTTAAATTTCCCCTCACCAATCTTAGCTATCGTAGACATACATAGGTTCTATTTATTAAAAGACTAAATTGAGTTTCCATAAATTAATAGTAATTTAACATATTTAGTTAGCCTAAGGTCAGGTTCCACTTATAACTGTATGGTTATGGGGCAAAATGCTCCGCGATAAACATAGGTTATAACTTAACAGTAATCACTTCTTGTGATTATATGGGCTTAATTTGTGCCCCTATAAGTTGCAAAATCAAACGGGCCACAAAGCCAAGTAACTATCGTTAGCAGGTAACTGCGCGACACCCAAAGCTCTAGTGGCGCTAAAGATAAAGTCCTAGAGACAGGTGATGTTGATGGCCTACACATGGATGTGGACTGGTTATCTCCAAAAAACTCTACAGAGTTAATGAAGCTCTACTGTGGAGACTTACCAAGGTTAGACGATCCCTGTCTATGAGGTCACGTTACAAGGCTAGGAATGACGAAAACTATGCATGGTGCGCCCAGCATTTTTTTTGATTGTTCAAAAACGTTCCTTTAGGGATTGGTGGGTCAAAAATATATACATCATAATCATGTTAGTCTTTATCAGAGAATACGTAGAGATATGTTAGTTCTCTTGGTGTGAATATCGATAGAAATTGATAAGAACAAAGTAAAGCTATGATAAAGAAAAGATTGCCACGCCAATTTTTTTCTAAATTCATCGAAAAGCTATTTTAGCTGCTTCCCCCACCAACAAGAACGACACTTTCAGTGTCTTTTGGCTGCACGTCACTACTTAACGTTGCGACTTCACTCTACTATATGATAACCATTTGGTTATGAAATCACCCACTGAAATGTTGATAGAAGAACTCGATAAGCCACGCACTATTCGTCGTATGGTCGAGGTAGAGATTAATCGTGAAATTAAAGAAATTCACATTCGTAGAGAAATTGATAAAAAATTTAGTGAGCTTATTTCTATGGTTGGCCGACTGAAAGAACCACGACAAAGGTACAATAAAGTTAAACAGCTCAAGAAAAAGCTAAGTGCTATAAATAGAATCAATAAGAGCTTTAAAAAAGATAACCTACAGCGCATCAAAGCAGATAATGATTGAAACGTGTGTGGTGGGGAAGTTAGGTTTTCATCTGTGTCGCTTATTTGAGAGAACTATTAATTGGGTGAGGAAAGCAAAGGTTTAAACCTTACCAAGATGAGACTGTGGGCCAATACTTTCTTGGAAGTGGCTGACAGCCGCAAGTTCGAACCTTGCATTAATGGTTCTTTGAGATAAGTCGGCGTGGAAATCGCTGTGGTAGCCAAAGACGAAAGATCGAGGCTTAGTAATATTGGATCGAGTACCAGTACCACTGGAGACATGCGCGAAATTGAAGTTCGTGACTATGGTTACAATCACGCGCTCTGAATATTCAGAGAGGAGCTTAGAAGAGAGACCATAGCAAGAGCCAGAGTAGCGACTGGCACTTATCTCAGCTTGAACATCTCTCGCTTGAGAGAATAGCTATGAACCCCATAAGTCACCCCCTGTGGTTTTTGGTACGGTCAGTTTGTAGCTATTCTTTGAGGTGGTATGTGTGAGCACATTGGTGAGGAGACTCGCTAGATTTGATGTAGTGATTTCACATCTACTTAGACTACGGCTGTATATTTCGAATCGCTAGGTAGCGACTAGCACCACCTCACCAATTAAGGAACTAATGTGGATATCAATGATGTAAACAAAAACACTCACGCAGAGTGGGCGCTTTACGAACTAAACACCTGCTTGCTTATAGTTGATAAAATACTTGATGCTGAAGCTGCTTATGAGGTTGACAGGCTTTACAAAGAAGTGTGGAAAAGACTTAAGGTGCTTCGCGCTTATTTCGATGATTACGTTAAGGAGCTTAAGGAGCTTGAGGCTAAAGTTATTTAGTTTTATTCCGATATATTTACTAGGAGAAGCACTATGAAATGTATCGTTTTAATACTCGTAACTTTATCAATCACAGCTTGTGCTACGACGAATTATTTCAATCACAATATGAACAGATGGATCGGTGTCAACGAGCAGAAAGTTCTTAGTGAACTTGGCATGCCTGATCAATCATATCAAGGTGATGGGTTTAAAGTTCTAAAGTATATGTATCGAGGTAATACCACTGTGATGGGTGCTCAAGGCGTTGCTGGAATGTACCACCTTACGAAAAATCAAGAGTGGTGTGATGTTACTCTAACGGTTCGCTCTGGTGTTGTTGAGAGATGGATGGCAGACGGCAATGACTGCTATGCTCCAAATCCCAAGTACTAATCACCAGTTTCTTTATTATCGATCATCATATCCATCCACGTAGAACGAATAGCACGACGAGCGAGATCATTCTCAACTTCTGGTGTGAGAGTTTTTATTCCACGACTTGCAGCTCTATGCATACGAATATAGTTCTTCATCGCAGCAGGTGAACCCATGAGTGTACCTAAAGCCACACCACCTAAAGCACCAAGGCCTGAATCCACACCGGGCTGACCCGTAACATTCATCTGATTACCAGCGAATCCACCAACCAATGCGCCCATACCGGCAGCTGGGATGCTTCTACTTGTTGATGTTGTTCCACCGCTAGAAATAGGCATCATCTTAGGATTACCCATTTCTCTAAATGTACTTAGAACTCGTGACTCGTTGGTGAGGTCTAATTGGCCTGTATCGGCTAATTGCTGAAGTTTTTCAGATAGGATCTTGCGACTATCTCTACCCATGTTTGATAATTCTTTGTACGTCTTTTGAATGCTATCAGCTCGAGTATTACCTTCGAACTTTGGTAATAACTCAGCCTCAGCATCAAGTGCAGCTTTGTACTGTGATTTCGCTTGTGATGTGAGACCACCGCTTGCTTCATCAAGAGCTTCGTTGATCTTAAAATAAGAATCTCTCGCAGTACCTTTAGAATAAATATTCTCAGGACTGATATCAGAATCAAACTTTGCTGCTTGCTTGAGATCTTTCTGTAAATCCCACGCACGACGAGCAGATGCTTGATCATCAATAAATGGCTGAAGCTGTGGTTTATTTACAGCTCTGATTTGTTCTAGTATTTGAGACACACGAGCATCTCTTTGAGAAGATTGAGCTTGTTTGTTTAACATATCAAGTTCATCGAAATACGCTTGAAGTTGACCCACCTCATCTAAAAGTGGAGCATTTGTTTTTTGATATGCATCATCGAGGAACGAATCGTAATTTGGATCGTATGTTGGTGAGGGTTTTTGTGGTATTTGTCTCTTGATATCTTCAACCACACCAGCACCGAATTTGGCTTGATCATCTTGCTGACCCATTACCATGCGTAATTCTTCAAGAAGCTGATCTTCTTTGCTCATAGCTTCTTTAGATTTTGGAAGTTCTTTAGGTTTAGCTAAACCATAGTATTTCCCGTAATCACTTTTTAGCTTATTGATCTTTGCCATCTCTACATTGGTGAGGTCAGGTCTTGATTCAAGTTGTCTTATAGCATCTTGATATGAACCCTTAGCCTTAGTCATGCTTACAGGAACACCAGTCTCATCAATAGCGCGAACTAATTCCTCACCAGCTTGGTCTTTTCGTGTCTGTACGTAGTTATTTAACTTATCAAAAGCTTGTGCTGAGAAATCCTCTACACCTGTTTTTTCGAGATTATTCACCTGAGCACGAATGGCATCGTCTGAGTAATTAAGGAGTGAATCACTAGAAACACCACTAAGCATAGAACCAATCTTTGGTAATGCTTTTTGAGTCGTGAAGTCCTTAGTCATCTTGAGAAGGCCTGAAGCTTTTCCAGCACCAGCTAATCCCGTAGTTAAACCACTTAAACCCCCACTTAGAGCAACATCAGAGAGATTTACCTCTTGTGGTATACCTAAAGCTTGACCTAGTTTTTGTCTCAAGGCTTCATTACCAGCACCGACCCCACCACTAGCAAGCATCGCAGCTGGTAAAGCACCAGAACCTAACACAGGAAGAGTTACCGCTCCACCAAGCGCAGCGCCACCCACCCCAGCTCCTGCTTCTAGAGCCCCTGCTGGAACGTCATAGGCGACATCTAGTAGATCTTTACCAATATCAGGCGAAATCATACCCGTATTTGGATCCAAAACCTTGAAATCAACCTCATCCTTACGCTTCATGATAAGTTGACCTTGTTGATTCACAGCCACATCGTGATCAGGATATTTCTGTGCTAAATAAGCAACACTCGATTCAGGGCTATTAGCGAAGTTCTTTACAATCGCTCTATCACTTGTCGCAAGATCAGGATGCATCTCTTGATTCACTCGAGGTTTACCGCTAAAGCTACGATCTTTCCATGATGGATAAAGCGTAACTTTATTGCCTTCGACTTTTGTGCTCTCATCCGTAGGTACTACTACAGCTTTATCACGCCAACCCATTATTTTACCTCTTTGAATCCATCTTTCATCGCATCTTGTAAATCGCTTCGATCTATTTCTAAGATCTCTTGGCCATTGGTTACGCGAACCCGAGAAGATTGTGGTGGGCGCACCTTGTACTCATTAGCATAATTTTGAAAAACAGGATTATCACCAAAACCAGCTCGTGCTGCGTTCATTTTGATCTTAAACTCATTATCCATATTGCCCCTGATTTGCCCAATACCACCCTTTATGCCTTCAACTCCCCCACCATAACCCAATTTTTCGGCGGCCATTCTTGCGGCACCACTTGCTCCTGTGGCTGGTGCTATAGAATCAACAATAATCCCAACATCAGGACCCGTAAGGGCTCCTAGATTCGCCATTTCTTTATATTTAATTTTTAGATCACTATAAGCGGATTTTATTTTGTCTGCATTATTACCAACTAGCTGGATACCATTAGCGTCCACCAGATCTTCATAGTTTTGTAGTGCTCTGTTAAATGAAATAATAGACTGCATTGTTTGTGATTCTTTACTCTTAAGCGCGTCTTTATTTTGCTGAGCTTGTTGTTTATTGAAGCCAGCAGCAGCAGTATTCGCTTGCTGTTCTTTTCTTCTTCCACCATATAAATGAGCTAATCTCTCTCTTAATTCACGATCAAGATCTTTATCTTCACTCTGAGTCGCCATTCTCTCACGCACTCGTCCATCTTCATTCATGAGGCGAGCAACATTTAATCGATCATCGAGCAAACCAGCTTCATCTTTACTGATAGCATTCTCAAGCTTCATTCGAAGCTCTTCATTGCGATTCATCTGCATTGGCTGAGTGTAACCTTGAGCAAGTCTACTTCCAGTCATTGAATCTACAAATGCGGCCATGGGCTTTAGATTGAGATTCTGGAACGTTACTTCATTGTTCTGTTCAGGTAAAGCTCCTAGCTGTTGCTTACGCTGTTGAATAGACTGTTCACGAGCACCAATGGCTTTCATGTAGTTATCAAGCAAAGTGTTTGAATACTCTCGAGCAGTCATCTCTTGATTCGATTGATCTTCCACTTGCCCCTTGTAGAGCTCTTTGTAGTAGCTATTCATTTGTATTCCTTATTAGAAAGCTGTACGTCTATTGCCTTGCTTCATCATGTCGCTTGTCCACATTCTTTGAGATGGATTCCCTGTTGCGGTCATCGCTTGAGCACTAGGATTAGTCATCGTGTCGCCAACACCAACATCACCAGTAGGCTTCGTTCCCATTTTACCAAACTGTTGACCCATCATGAGGCCAGATGTTGCACCCTGCATAGCCCCACCAAGTGTTGCTCCATCTGCTGAAAAATCCTGTGAATACGATTGACCTGTAAATGGTGTATAGCGATTTGCTTCAGCAGCTGCGAGATTTCGCTTCTTCTGTGCTTTTTCCTTTTGGCTACCTTGATAAGCACCAACCGCCGTCATTGTTCCTACACCAACAACTAACCAAGACATAAAACTTCTCCTTGTTTCATTAGTAAACTCATCTCTTCTTCACCGAGAGGCTCACCTGTGTCTAATATAAATTCTTCCTTAATCTTTTCTATATCAGTCTCTTCTGTAGCATGAATCGTAGTCCACACCACATCCGTATGAGCAAATGCTGCTCTCTTCACACCAGCTTCACTCACAATCGTAGCAGGAGCCGTAAGTGTCTTTGGACCATCTTCTGTAAGAACCGTAATCGTTCCTTGAGAAAGAATATTCATGTTCTTTGTCTTATGCACATGACCCACAGCTATAGTTCCAGCTGGAATAAACACCTCACGCGCATACACACCTTTAGAGAAGTGGTGAGTTACAGGACACTCCACTTGGTTTTGACTTTGCTTCATCACAGCTTCAAGCTTATACACCTTCGCACGAAGCTCCACAGGACATAGTGGTGAGGAGATTTCCTCAAACACGTCCATAGCTTTTAATTTCGAAGTACTACCTAAACCCATTTATTCCTCACCAATATCTAATCTCAATAATGCGTGACCATTTGCTGAACCATACAATTTAAAACCATAAGCAAAGTACGTTCTTAATATCTTCGTTGATTTATCGGCTCGATCTTCACCAATAGCCACGATCCCCGTGATGTACTTGTACCCCTTAGTTTTCGCTATCTCTTCTACTTGAGAAAATAGCTTTTTTACCTCATAGCTTTTTCTTGATTCTGGACGAATGTAAATTTCCCCAATTAAACACTCATCTGTTCCATGAAATGAATAGGAAACAAAACCATGTTCATTAACGATGGTCTCTCTCCCGTACTCTTCAAAGAAATAATCAAGAAACAATTTTTCTAAAGCCATTTGTAAGCTCTTTACGAGCCTCCTCTTCATCTTCCATAGTCACTTCGTCGTAATCACCAAATACAGTGCCCCCAGCTATTACAACGTGATTCTCAACAGACAGATTATACACCACAGGGATCGCAGCGTTTTCTACCAATCGAGAGATCTTTGAATCCTTAACTCTAATAAATTCTCTATTCTCATACACAGCATGCATGCTCGTTACGAACACACCGTGGTAATCATAAACTTTATCATGAGGCTTTCTTAAGGTGGTGAGGCAAAGTGTTACCTTCCCACCAATAAGCACTTCTTCACCAAGACGAATATCGGCGATTCTTTTCTTTGAACCATCCTTCATCGTAATCATGGTGTCAGGAGCAAAGCACGAAGCCCCTTTTTGAGCATTCGCTTGCTTATCAGCAGCCCACGTCTCCATATCTTTGTTATATCTATCCATCTCGAATTGACGCTTGTTCTGAACTTCTTTAAGACGATTACCAACATTGAACTGATCAAGGCTTGAAAGATACTGACCACGCTGAGCTTCAAGGCTATTAAGCGTATTAAGGCCGGCCATGCGATTCTCTTCATCCTTGGTGAGTACATCTGCTCCACGCTTAGAAAAGTCACGATTCGCTCTCTGTCTCTCAAGCATAGAGTTTCTACCAAAAGTACTTAAAGCACGTTCACGAGAACCACTATCTGCTCCACCTTGAGAAGCAAGTTGACTCATCATGTCTGTTACACCACTAGAGGCTTGAGCATTGATGGAATCAAGACCTGCAAGCTTATCTTGTTGGTTCTGCTGAAGCATGAGATTCGCCCACGAACTGTTCGTTCCAGCATCACGCATGTACTCGCCACGAAGTTTATTTAAAGCATCAGTATTGTATTGATCGCGAGCTTCATAGCTACCAGTTAAATTACCATTCGAATCTGCTACAGAGTTAAACGTAGGAAGAATAATTTCCTGACCCGTAACAGGGTTATATAATTTATTTGGATCTTTCGCTGGTGCTGCTGGCGCAGGAGCATTAAAAGCCTGTTGATCTCTATATTTTTGCCATCCAACTCCGTATTTCATTAGTAATCTCCAATCAAATCATAGCTATCAAATTCTTCATAGAACGATGTATCTGGCTCTATTTCATTTTCTAAATCATCTTTCATCTCACCAAGAACAGATCTAAATAATTCACGTTGCTTTTCTAGTGCAGGGGATGGTGGGGTAGAGTTCGTAGGTCCTACCTCTTTATTAAGAATTGCGTCTTTCATGTGCTGAATAATAAACTGAGCCGCTTCAGGGATCTCTAGTGTATCGGCATCATCCTCAAAGCGAGCAACAGTTCTCAAATAGTGAACAGTCACGTTACTAGTAGAAGTCTCCCTACTTGGTGGGTAAAGCTTGATACGAAATCCCTGAGCAGCTGCATTTATAATTCTATATCTATAAGCATCGTTCTCTTGAACAAAAGCGATCTCATCTAAATTCTTTAATGGTCTGATTTTGTATTTTGTCGCACCATCGCTGTATTGAATAAGCGTGATCTTTACCGCATAAATATCTGTAGGAAGCGCATAAACACTCGTACCACTAACCAATGAGAGATTGGTCTCAGTCTCAAAGTATTTCGAATACAGAGTCATTACTTCTTTTTCGGCTTCTTCAAGTGCGGCGTTCCCGTAACCTAAGAGCTCTTCATCACCAACAAAAACCTCACCATTAAGATCGAGGTCGTTTGCTACTTTTTCTTTTATCTGTGCCCATGTCCAAATCGTCAATTTCCAACTCCCTCAATCGGGATAAACCCTAAGAGCATGCGAATTTCACACTCATCACTTACATTAAATTCAATGGATTCTTTGGTAAACTTACCGTAATCTGGGATGACGCTCCCACTAGAAATATATGTAATAATAACATCTCTTGGAACAAAACCCAAGTCATGGAAAAACTTGTAGTTTACCGATGGATTCTTAACCACTATGCGGTAGAACTTAAAATTACCATTCACAAGGGGGTTCTGACTAATGAACTGTCTAAGTTTTTGGAAGTTCTCCTGAATCTTTTCTGTGTCCAAATCCTGAGTGAGAAGATCTAAATTATTCATTATTTAAGCCCCAAAAACTGATTCTTGGTGAGAAGTTTCTGTATTCTCTCACCAAATGATCCAGCGTTATTGTTCGTAGCCAAATCACTCGCCCATGGGTTTCCACTCGCACCGACGTTGTTTAATGCCTCACCAACAGTTCCAGCCAAGTTGTGATCAGCGAGTAAAGCATCAAGAATAGCACTCGCTAAACCCTCAGGGCTTAACTCTGTGGGTCCACCAGCTGAAGCAATCATATTAGCCTCTGCTGTGAGTGTGCTTGATGCTCCACTTATAGAACTACTAGCTGATGCAATAGAAGAGATTATAGCCCCAATAAGAGCCGAATCTACGGTGATAGAACCACCACTTGATGCTTGCATAGAAATAGACGCGGCAAGAGTCGCAGTGTTAACACTCATCGCCCCCATGGCACTTGCTATGAGAGATACGATCTGATCAAGCTGTGCGTTTGTTACGACGATGGACGCCGAAGATGTAGCAGAAAGGTTCCTAGCTGGGATTAAATCTACCTCACCAATAATAGAACTACCTGTGGTTGACTCACTTCTTATGGAACCAGCAGATAGGGGCATGATGAAAGCATTTGGATGAATGCCTCCTGAAGGATAAGCTGAAAACGTACTATCGAACCCACCAAAGTATCGAGCTCTTTGACCACCCTTAATAAAGTTTCCAGTCTGATTCGTATATAAACCAGACTGAGAGAGTGTAGACACAAAGATGATTCTTCCGTTTCGAACTATTCCCAAATTAACTCCATCCGAATTCTAATGAACCGTAAAAGTTTGTAGAAGCAACAGTCGCAGCACCAGTGAAATATAACCACGTCAAACACGCATCGTCTTTGATCTGAGGTAAACTTGGTATTTGGTTAATAAAATCTCTCTCACCAGCAACGCCTAAAGTTGTAATAGGGATGGTGAGGATAGGTCTTGCTAATACCAATGCCGCTGTTCCAGCACCACTTGCAGCACTTAATTGAACCGATTGAACAGATCGAATACCAGTATCACCAGCCGCTAATGGAAGAAATGGTCCATAGTTATTCGCAGCAGTTCCAGAGTGCGTAAGGTGAGTAACAACAGCTGAAGCAGTACACGACACAGTAACGGGTAAAGTGTTTCCTGTGTTACCTGCATCATCTGTATAGGTCATTGATAAGTTATGTGCCGTAGCTCCCGTGGCTACAGCAGTTGTTAAATATGCTCTTACACCCACACCATTTGTATATCTTAACGTTGGAGTTCCTGTGAGAGTTTGAGAAGTCGAAGCGTTCATGTTTATTCCGGGGTAATATCCTTGCATATCTACAAGCATCAACACAGCAGGAACACCCGTCGCAGCAGCAGTTACCACAGCACCATTGAGAACGTGCTTCGTATCAGGGCTAACGTTACCACCGTGATACATAGAAAACGTGCTTGAGCTATTCGTATTCTGAAACGCGAGAGAAGTCCCTGACCATGCGTTTGCAATAGGAGTTCCTGTAAGTGGACTCATATCATACCAGCGACCGGCGGTTAACGTGACCCCACCAATGATTTTATTCCAATCGGTTCTCCAAAACTTACCACTTGATGTTTCACTGATTAATTCGTCGATTGATGTAAATCCCATTTCTTCTCCCTATGTGTTAACAAATACAAAATCAGATCTCACGGTTGTCGCGTTAGTAGATCCGTTTCCTCGTTTAATTAGTAAATTTAAATAAGCGCCCTGTTTAATTTCTGGTAAATTTTGATTATCTATTCCGTAGATCTTTTCTGTAGAACAACCCACTTCATAGCTCATAATATCCGCTATGGGCTTTACAAGGACTGCGCAAATAATACCACCCGTGGCACTAGCAAGTTGAAATTTCTCAATGCTTCGAACTCCACGATCACCACTAGCTAATGGAACAAATGGCGTTTCAGTACCAGCAAAGCCCGTGGTTCCTGCTGTAGAAAGAGAAACTCCAATGTTTAATCCAGCCCCAACAGCAAATGTAACAGTTCGTCCAGACACACCCTCTGAGTTCGTATAGGTGATCGTGCAAAGAGCAGAGAGAGTCATCGGAGCTGTTGAAACAAGAATTATTCTTACTCCCTCACCATTAGTGTATCGAGTTAAAGTGTTCGTGTTATCTAAAGATTGTTCAGCCGTATCATCGCCATCAAGAAGGGCATAGAACATAAGGTAATCTAATAAAAACGCATGGCTTGGAGCTCCGTTTGTTCCATAGGAGAGAAAGTTCCAGCTTTGTAAATGCTTCGTTCTCCCACTGTAGTCAGGGCCTGTGTATATTCCAGCATTACCAGAACCCGTGAGCACTGTTGCTGCTAGAGCACTACCAGCAAATGCATTGTACTTAGGTGTTCCACTTGATTGATTACAATCGATGAAAAACCCTGTTGTTCCGGGTGCAGGAGCAATAGGCTTATAGAGATATGAGAGCCAGTAACGACCCTCATCTATTGCCTTTGCTATAGCACCAAAACCATTAATCATCTTAATCCAATGTGAATGTTAGAGCCGAGCTTGCAAACTGTGGTTGAATCCCAGTAGACACAGGAATGCTTGAAGTAAGGGCCGCACGAACGACAATCGTTCCAGCACCGCTAGAAGTTGTCACAATCGAAGCATGTGTGATTGTTTCACTACCAGAAGTACACTGAGGAAACTGCTCAAGGTTCGTATTAGAAACTTGGTTTCCACTCACTGTAATGTCTGTAGATCTATCAAGAGCTACACGAGCATATGAGCCATACGCAGCTTCACTCGTTACTGCACTTCCAGCCTCACCCGGATCGGCTGTGTGAAGAGCAATCCAAAGATCTGTGTTACCATCCCATGATACGTTTGTGCCTTTAAAGACATAGTTTAGTACTGCTGTCTCGGCTGTGTTAGAAAAACTCATTTATACTCCCTTATAAACCTGTTATTGTTTCAATATTGCCGTAAGTTAAACTCGCTCTATTCGTCCATGCTGTAGAGAATGTCGTTACACCAGAATTGTTCGAAAGATTCGCATAATCCTTTGATAGATCATCTCCACTCTCTGTAATTCTCTCGATAAACCACTTCCCATCAGTCTTTGCTTTTCCTACGTAAGTGACTCCTGCTCCGTTATCATCAACTTCATTCACTTGATATAATTGGAACACGTTAAACTCCTCGAGCTCAGTTTGGGTCACATAATTAGGGTGTGGATTAGATGCAGCCTCATGCACACTTATCGCAGAATCGATGTCGGCTGAAACTTCAGCACTTGTTGTGTATTGAGGGTGAGGGTCTAGCGCTACCTCGTGATCTTCTATTTTATCATCTACTTCTTTAATCGCATTTTCAACAGTGCTCGAAGCTATACTTGAACCAGAATTATCAAACGGAATCTCACTTGCGACAAAGCTTTCTAGGTAAACCCAATTCGTACCATTAGAAAAGTAAAAACCAGCCTTTTTTTGGTTTACGAAAATGATTCCAGTGGTTTCACGCACTACGTAAATCTTGCCTAGATTATCTGTAGCACTAGGAAGATCTGCGAATGTGGCAACCGTTCCATCGGCTATGTTTCTCTTTTTCTTAGAAACATACAATCCACTCATTACATATACCCATTAATTTCAGTGATCGTTCCTGTTAGGGCACGAAATACGAATTTAATCCTTGCCGCACTAGTTTCAAAATCAAAGAATATAGGTGAATTCGAATCACTCACACCAGTTAAGCTCATATCATTGTCTTTACTCCAAAGACCAAAATGATTGGAATAGAACACATCAATAGCAAACGTGCCTGAGCAATCAAACTCCATCTGTACCGCAAACTGTGGTGGGAAGGTTTGAATTGGTGAGGTCTCAAAGTCACCGCTCTTATTGGTGAAAGTAAATATCTTATTCATTATCCCTCACCACTCTGAGCCTTATATGGCGCTTGTGTTGTTGTAAGGAAATTAAACTGAATCACGTAATTTATAATATTTAGAACTTCGCGCTTTCTATACCCATTCATTCTCCAAGCCGTACCAGCAGAATCAACAAGTAAACCTGCTCCGTTCTCTACGGTTAAAGTTCCACCACTAATATCAGTGATCAAAAACTCTTGAGCATAGTTGTCACTAGCAAAGCTAATATAGTACCCAACAGGGTCAGGGATGAAATCAAAGCTTGGATGATTTAGTAGAGTCACTTGATCAAGGCTAGAATTGATGGAAACATTCCCCACCACAGTAGAATCATCTAATTGTGTATACCTATTGGTGAGTCGAATCTGTTTGTATTGACAACGTAAACCTTCATTAGGAAATCGTCTCCATGCCGAGATGGTGGGGTAATAGTTCCATCTTAATGAAGTATCACTCCAAACTAGAGTAGGATCTCCCCATTCAATATTGCCTCGATCAACTATGGGCTTTAGCTCTTTAAATACCCCCGAATTGTCGTTATTCGAATATATATCAAGCGAAAGACTAGTTCTATTGTCAGCATTAACGACAAGCTTTGAAACCCATTTCTTCGCATCGCCTGAACCAAAATCATAAGCCACAGATCTGTAGTCATAGATAATGGTCTCAGTAAACCAATCCTCAGCAGAAACGGCAGTGTCTATTCTCGGATCCGTGAACACATCTTCTGAATGCTTAAAGACATAACCTCTACGATCACCACGATAAACAAAACCATTGATAAAGGCCAAGGCTGTTGCTGTGAAGTTCGAAGGGTTTAATCCACCACTCCAAGTCGTGAATGGAACTTCTCCATCTTGACGAACATAATCGCCATGACCACAGAATACAGTGTCATTCGCTAGTGATGAAGAATTGCGCTTTACACCAAAAAGAACATAGTTGTTGTCTTTGTCATAAGCTCCACAAATATCTTCCTTATCAGCTAGGTTCTTATAGGTCGTAGAGATCTCTTTAGATATCTTTGTAACTCTAAAGCCTTCAGTGAAATAGAACCCATCTTCACTTGCGAACACAAGTCCATCGCGAGTGTCTGTAATAGACCTATGAGAAATTGTGCCGACTTTAGTTGATATTTCGCGCTTCTGATACCCACCACGGCCAAGAGAATCAAGTGATCCCTCAAGCCTATAGCATCTATTCTCAAGCATCACGATGGGATACACGTTAATACTACCAAGGCCATTTATGTCATCAATGAAATCAATCGTAAAAGTCGAAGGGTGAGAGTAGGGGATACCAATCTTACTCACTCGTGCTCTAAATGGACGAATGACGGTACCTTCCTTCACGTTCCCCACCACAAGGGAATCATTTACGATCTTTACATATTTACCCTTAGGCGGTTCCTCATTATCAAGAGCTCCACCAGAGATATATATAGGGAAACTATCTTGAAGATTCGCATCACTCGTAGCATCTGTATAAGTCGTAGTTCCGTTCGTGACTTCACCCAAATAATAGAAAATGTCCCCACCATCAGTAGTGCGAGCTATTTCAATTTTCACATCACTTGTGGCATAGTTATTCACCGTACCATTTACTAGTACGGGCAAATTGGTGAGTGGATTGTTGGAGCTACTAGGCTCAAGAGAATTACTTAGTTCTACAATAGTAACAGGACCAATTTCTTTATATTGAACCTCACCAACCTTATAGGTGTGAGAGTACATTATAGCGTACAGATAGTTTCTAGCTCCTGCACCACCAGCTGCGACCTTAAACACAGAATCAAGAGTCACTTGGTTTAAGCTTGTGCCCGTGTGAGCTGTTCCATCGGCATCATGAGCATTAAACTTAGTCTTTAGATCATTTAGTCGCTCTTGAATCTCAAATAAACTTGTTGGTGAGGTAGTAGACGCTAATGCATTCGCTGTGGATTGAGCTACGTGATATGTAGGTGTAACAAGTGCAGCATCTGCTCTATGTGCTGCATACTTTGTTAAAAGCTCAGCTGTTAATGTCACAAGTGAATCAAAGTCCGTAGCATTTGCTGAAGTCACAACGTTTACCGTATCTGCTACACCATGCTGAGACACATTTATTCTATGGGCGTTGTATTTCGCTTTTAAATCGTTTGCTAGAGCAATACATGAATAGGCCTCTGTAGATGGTAGCCCTAGGTTATTCACCTTTATAGCACCAGCTTGGTCCTTATAAACACGCATAATAGGAGCATAGTTACTGCTCGCACATATCAAGTGTTTGTTCCAAACTGTGAACGAGCCCTTTAGCGTGTCATCACCAGTAGGAAAAACTTTATTTCCTGTAGGACCCGTGACCTCACTCATTGTTCCACTCAAAGTGTAGAATAGGCTTCTCCCTGAGTGTTTATAGATCACATCGTCGCAATCGAGAATATCGTTTACATTATCCTCACCACTTAAGATTTGATCATTTGCTTCATCATCAATGGTACACCCTTGGCGAGTAACAAGATCTTGGTTGTCGTTGATCACTTTGTTATCAGCTAACTGAAACTTAGAAGAATCAGCGTTACCGATATAGAAATCAGTCATTCCACCAGAAAAATCCTCTACTCTAAGGGATTGGATTTGCCCATTACCCATAGGTCACTAATATCGCAATCGTATTGTCATTCACTGTGATTGAATATGTACTTGTTCCAGTTTTCACAACAGTGGGGTAAATAACTGTTCCATCATCACTACCACCTGAGATCTTAAATTGTTTCAAAGTATCATCGAAGTTCGTACCTACAGGCATCGTTATCGTTTGAGTGTAGGTAGACCCACCAAGATCACTTCCCCATGCTGCTGCAAGAATTGTCTGTGATTGTTTCACAAGATCTTTAATATTGATCTTCTCACCATCAGTACCATCGTGCTTGTGTGAGTTATTAAGCGTAATATTATCTTCTAGATTAGGAAAAAAGCTTGAACCACGATCACCCGTAGCTGGTAGTTTATATCCTTTTGAGAGCGTAGTACCCATCCCAATTACCTCGTTGATTCGTTGTTATCAGTCTTACCGTTTGAACAATTAATTGATTTTGTAATCTTAGCTGGAAGCACAGCCTCATTGGGCCATCGCACAGAACAAATGTTCTTAGCAGGATACGTAGAAACTTTGGCCATGTTGCCTTGATTCCCACCATAACCTGAGAACGATGCTCCTGATTTAGTTAGGTCTTCAGCTGTGCAATCACCATTTGCGAACGTAACGTGATTACCGCTCCAAGAAGCGCAATCGCCATTACCATTGATTCTAACAATAGCACCTTGAGGGAAACCATTTGTTTTCCACTGAATAGCTTGACCAAAATTATCCCAGCTCTTTGCTGAAGCGTTACCCTTAGTAAAGCTATAACCAGAAGTAGAGAGAGCATAGAGAACAAATAAAGCACACCAAGCACGAGCAGAACCAACTAGTCCCTTGAATTGAGGTAAACCAGCCTTTGCCCAGAATGGATTAAGCTTTTCTTGAAACTTAGCATCACTCTCAACTTTTCCAGATTCTTCTTTCGCTTTCCAAAACCAAGGTGTGCCAGTTTTCTTAGGCTCTTCCTTAGGTGGTGGAGGAAGAAGGCTCTTATCAACTTCGAGATTCAATAGCTTTAATGTTTCCTCACCAATAACTCCAAAACCAGCAAGGCCATTAGCTTTTTGGAATACAATAAGCGCCTCTTTTGTCTTTGGACCAAAATCACCATCAATAGTTATATTTGCACCAGCTGTTTTTAACGCCGATTGAACAACTCGAACCACAGCGCTATTCTCACCAAGCCTAGGAATGTGAGAGATCTTAGTTTTTGGCTTTTCTTCTGGCTTAGGAACGACATTCTTGTTCTTAAAGAACTCCATAATCGCTTGAGACAAAACCTCTATTAATAATTTTACGTAATCCATCTAAATTCTCACTTTGTTTTATTTAAGAAACTGTTCTGTAGCTCAAGCATGGCTTTTTTAATCCACGCAAACATATCTATGACCTGATCACTCGGTGCGCTTATGTGGCGGTCCATGTACTTCTTGTCATCTTCATTTTTTGTATCAAATGAGATCTTAAACTTAGTGCCCTTGCTGTTCTTACAATCCCAAACGCGATCATACATATACGTAATGCATGTATCTACTTTAGGAGCAGGGCCAATCGAACACCCACTACTTACCAAGGCTATTAATAAGATCATGTACTTTATCAAGCACAGCCTCCTTCTCAGCATTTGATTGAGCATTCTTTAATTCTTCTTTTAACGTTTTAGCCTCACCATCGATCTCTTCGTACTTTAATCTCTTACGAATAATTAACGTCACAGCATCAGCTAGACGATCAGCAAGACGATTTACAAAGAGACCCATGATGGTGTTAAACATTAGTCAGCTTTGTTGATCTTTTCAGCTTGCTCTAATGCGTATGCTTTTAATTGTGGGTAAAGAATCACAGCTAAATCGTCGTACTTGTTCTCAGAAAGAACGGCGCTCTTCTCAAGCCATGTGAACACAGACTCGATAACGACCTTTGCGCTCTCTTCAGCGATCTCTAGTCCACTTCCCTTTAGTTCTTCCAATAATCCTTTTAAATCATATGCTTTTTCCATAACTACTCCTTTAGTTTTCTATTTATGTTGTAAAGTCGATCATCGATCTTTTCTAATTTTTGCTTTATCTCGCCATTCACTTCTATTAGCGTATCGATCTTCTCGACTGCGAGATCGTGGCGTGTGTCTACGTATTCCATGACATAAGCTTTGTCTTTTTCTGCGAGTGTTTTCACCTCTGACATCTTTGCATTGACAATAGCTATCACCATAGCCCCCGAGCCTATTGCACTTGCTACAGAGGTTTTTATTGCTTTTGATTCTAGTAACCATGAGATAATTGCTTGGAACATGGTTATTATCTTCCTATTTTTTTTATAGATAATTGTGCGCCTGTTAAGTTCAGAGATCCCCCAGAGCCTTGGTAAACAGCACATTCCACGTAATCATTTGCGCTCGCACTGTAAATGTAGGTTCTTGTTTGTCCACCCGTATCTCCACTTGTGGACCATGAAGCTGCGCCACTAATAGTTGGTACTGATCCACCATTAAATGTCATGCTTGCAACTCGGATTCCAGAAGAGCTTGCGGCGAATTCAACGAAACAGCTTATTTCATAAAGACCAGAGGTTCTAAAATAATAGCGATCATTAGTGCCATCCCACCCACCAATGGTGTCAATAACCGCAGTAGCAAGATTTGTGACCTTGGTCCATGTAGTGTTATTGATACTTTGGTTTCCAGAGCTATCAATTCGAGCAACCACTGGCTCGGATACAAACGATAGAATTTTCCAGTTTGATCCGTCGCTAACAATCGTAAGTGAGTCCCCTTTTGCAGAAAGCCCTACACTCGTTGTGGCGCCTACTGTTTCTGTACTGTCCCCGTCAACGGTCACCACATTAAAAGAACTGTCTGTTTTTTGAATTACTAGTGTTCTTCCGGTGTTACCAACAGCGGTATATAAGGTTATTGTGAATGCACCCGACGTTGAATCACAAAGAAGAACATTATCCCCCGAATTTGCCGTGTAGTTCCCCGTTTTGGTAGAAACAGACAAAGTACCGCCAAGAGCATTTAGTTGTGTTTGTATCGCACTGGTTACTCCTGACAAATAGCCAAGCTCAGTTGATGTTACGCTTGAACTAGAAACAGTGTTGCTTGCGCCAGTCACCGGAACACGACCCGATGTCAGTGTAGAGTGACCAACTTTGCCATCTAATTGAGTTTGGATTGCGCTCGTTACGCCATTAACATAACCAATCTCTGTGGCTGTAGTTGTGGCTGGAGAAATAAATCCTGATCCATCACTCACCAATGCTCTACTTGCAGTAACAGCAGCAAGCTTATTCACAGCAATAGCGGCACCTGCTTTTATTTCTGCATTTTTAATATTTGATAATGTATTTAGGTCAGCATCAACAGTCTTACCCGTTAAGACCTGAGCTTGATCTGTGTTCACTACAGTTCGAACGGCTGAACCATCATGATATTCTACCTGATTGCTATCAGCTGTCTGAATTACAATCTCGCCCTTTTTGGTGGGGTTACTTCCTCTATGTTCAACCTGCGCATTTTTTAGTTGTGACCTTACGTCCATGAGTCATCCTTAAATATAGAAAAAGGAAAGGGGAGTGATTACCCCTCACCAATTAGTTGTCACGCTGTGGAAGCATGTAAACGTAGAAACGAACTTTTCCTGCTGTAGCATTCGCAGTTCCAATATTGAGCTGTAATGCTTGACCTGAAGCCACAGGGATAGCCGTAGCACTTGAAGCAAGAGCTATTGTACCTGTTGCCATTGAACCCACCGCAACAGCATCTGTTAGAGCTGTAGAGCCGAATTCAAGTGTGTACGTAGAGTTCACACCAGTTACGTTTGAAATTTCATGCATAACAATTTTAGTCACTAAGCATGCTTCTTCAGTCGTATAACCAAGATCGATGTCACTAGCAGCAGAGCCACCATCAACAGCGAAATCCCAAGTAACAGCAACAACCTTCTCAGTGCGATCAAGATTAATGGCGAGTTCACCACGTCTTGCATTACCCTGATTGAGGCTATTCATTACTTCTTTTTGAGCCTGAGTAATCATTTTTTAAGATCTCCTATAGAAAAATAGGGGATAGCACAAAGGCCATTCCCCTAAGATTGAAATGAATTAGTAGCTGATAGAGTGCCAAATACAGTTACGATGTGGCTTCGAGATGATGAGTTCACCGCGATAGCACATATCAACAACGAAATCATAACCGTTTGAAGTGTCACGATTTACGAAGTAGTAGTTACCATCTGGGCTCTTCACTTTATTCACACCTTTAACTGAGTGGAACTTCATAGATTTTGGATCAACACCAAAGATCACGTCGTCATCAAGCTCTTGCATTGCAACGATCTTAACTTCACCAGTTTTTGGACCAAAGATTGTGATTTCAGTGAAACCATACTCAGAGCTCTTTGTAGAACCCGGAACAGCTTTGTAAGCACCCTTATCTTGCTCAAGAACTTTCATTACTGAACCAAGATGCTTGTAGCTCATCCAGATTTCCATCGCGCCAACTTTGCTCTTACGTTTGAAAGTCGTTAAACCATCAAAAAGCTTACCGAGTAAGTTGTTCGCTGTGATGTCGTTACCTTGGATGTTGATAGCTTGTGTGAACTTAGAACCAGTCTTAGCAACACCGTAAATGTTCGTGTCACCACCGTTACCAGCAGTTAAAAGAGCATCACGGATAGAAGTGATTTGGTTCGCACCAGTTTGGAAACCATCTTTGTAGATCAATTCATTAGCTGCAACACCAGAAAGATCTACAACCGCTCCACCAGAGCGAGCATCGTAAACTGTAAGTGTACCAGTAGATGAAGTTGTGTTCATGTCAATCGCACGAACGTAACCAGTAAGGTTCGCACCAGCTGGATCAAGAATTAGCTTTTCGCCAATCTCAAAACGCTCTGGACGATTTACTTCGATAGTTCCACCAACAGTACCTACAGACACAGCAACGTCTTTAGTCGCTTTGTTTAGAGCCATGTGGTTGATTTGCTCAGCGAAGTAAGTCGTGAAATCTTCGATCTGAGATGGAAGGAATGTACCAAGGAAAGACTTCGCTTTTACACGGCCTTCATGGTTCATGATATCGTCGTAGTTGAATAACAAAGATCCCCAAATCTTAGGTAGGGCTGTCAGTGCTACTGAACCACGTACATAAGCGTGTTTAGAGATATCTGCTACAGCAGAAGGTCCACCACCAGCTTTTACGCTAGAAGCGCGAGCTGATTCGAACGGAACGATAATGTCACCAGCAACATCATCATCATGTTCTAAGGTTTTCCAGAGATAGTTTTTTTCTTTTAGTTCTTCTTTCAACAAACCATAGTGTAAATGGTCGTTGAGCATTGCATTAAAGTCTGCACTCATTTGTTAACTCCCAGACCCGTAGTTATCGGGCAAAAGGTATTTGTTTAAATTTTTAATCTTCTAAGTTTTTTGCATATTCCTTCAGGCTTTTTACGCTTAAAGGTTTTGGTCTTACCGGTACGCTCGAAGAATTAGATCCTGTGTTTGGCAGTACAGGTAATGTCTTAGGAGCGCTAGATGTTGGCGTTGGTTTAGTCTCAGGAGCACGTAAAGAATATTTTGTAATAATCTCTTGTACGACTTCAGCAGGTTTCTTTTCGATTCCCATCTGTGTTGCGTACATTAGCCCACGAGAAACAACCTCGTTCCAGAAAGCATTCGGACCATTTCGGCGGTCAAAATCTTGTGCAATCGGAGCAATATCACCAGCATTTATTATTGATTCTAGTTCAGTTGTGCGACTCTGAACCTCGAAGCTACGAGTTTTTTGCTCTAGTTCTTGAATTTTGCGGTTCAAGTGATACGTAGAGTTCTCGAGCTCATGCTTACGATCATACGCTTGTCTCTGTTGCGGCGTCAACTTTTCGGCCTCTAGGTCATGGTAAACCGCTTCTCTGATCTGCTGTTTGTTAAATCCAATCGCTTGAAGAGCAGTAAAGACATCACCACGATCACGAGCAGCGAGAACGAAATCTACATCATGCTTGATCGTAGAATATTCTTTTTCAATATTTGCGTATTTCTCTTCGATTTGCGTAAGATTGCGCTTGTTTACATCTAAACCTTCAGCTTTTGTCACCATTTGACGAACAAAATCTTCATCCTCTTTTGTCTTAATGATCTGCTTTAATCGATCATCAAACTCTTTCTTCTCACGAATTCCAGCTAGAGTTCTGTACTCGTAAGAGAAATTAGGTGTATAAGCTTCTTGAGCAGGTGGTGGGGTATTTTCCTCACCAACAGGTAATCCTTCAGTGACTTGTGGTGTCTCTACCGGAGCCTGTGGCTGAACATCGACGACTTCCGTATTCACTACTTCTTCTGTTTGGTTTTGCACTTCCATTACATTCCTCCTTGAATTGGTTGTTGATTCACATCTTGATTAGGGAAAGCATCGGGTGCGATTTGACCCAATACATTGTTCTCACCTTGTTGATTTGCTATTTCGGCTAAACGATCCTGAGCCATGCCTTGAGCTGTGAGAACTTCTCTTAGCTTCATCAGTGCATCGTTAGGGAAAGTCGCTCGAACTTGTTTTCCGTTCTGATCCATCTCATACATGTCCACCTTCACGAGGTTTCCACTCGTAGGCCAGAATCCTTGTTGCTTGCGGAAAGCTTCTTCTTGTTGCTTAGCCTCTAGCTGCTCGTATTCGCTAATCACGCGCATGTAATTCTCTTGAATCTCAGGCTTCAGTGTCTTGAAATCGGCTGAACGAATACGGATGTACAAACGCTTAAGCATCGTTGCGAAATCATCATATTGACTTGCCACATACTGCTCACCACGATCCAAAGCTAGAATCATATTGGTGGGGGATTCATACTGAAGCATAAGCTCTTGAAGCACGGGTTCTTTATTCAGGAACGGGAAGTTCTTAATAAGAGCGGCCTTCATATCCATCGGCATATCTTTACCGAAGTACTGAGCTATGGTTTCAAGTTCGATCTGTTTACCGAACATTGAGTTATAATCATTACTCACGGGCTGAAGCTTGATTCTGAAATCACTTCTCTCAGCAGTCTTAAACTCACCAATGTTCACAGCCTCTTTTCTACCAGCTGCGCGAATAACTTCCTCATCACTCAAATAGTTCTGACACAAGAATAAATGTGTCTCGACATTCGCTTTGAGATAGTTTTCAAGTCTGCCTAGTTGGCGAGTGAATCGTGCTTTTTGACGAACTGATTTAAAAAGCTCAGCTTGTGGATCCGTTACTTGAGCTGCACTGATGTCATTCTCAGGAAGCTTTGCGAGCATATACAATTCACTGATGGCCTTATCTAATGGCTGAGTAAACTGTTCACCAGCTCTTCCGGGTAAGATCATCGGAGCTTCACCCGTAACTTGAAGCACACGCCAACCGGGCATATCTGTGCCCTTCGAATACGTAGATCCACCTTTAAGAATTAACTTATCCGCACCATGAATCATCTGTGCTTCGGCCATGCTTGAACCGATGCGATTGATTTCACCTTGTGGTTGTCTTAGTGGACGAATAGGAGCAGCAAAGCGTGGTGAGGTTTCAATAATGTCATAACCACCGTGCTTAATTGGGAAAGCGATTTCACCAGCCTCACCAAAGGGGAGTTCTCCCTCAAGCAAGATCACAGTATCTGTGGCAATAACGTAATACCCCTTAGGGAAAGTCATGCACTGACGAATATAGAACTCACGAATCATGACCTGACCCTTGGCATCCGAGTAATCACCCGTTAATGCATCAAAGACTTTCATGGTGCGATTTCCACTCTCAACGATCTTCTCTTCTATTTCCTTATCGCCTTGACCGAACTTCTTTCTCGCTTCGTTCACATCCATCATGTGTCTATAGATGAGATATGGTGAGGCCTCCATCGAGTCACAACTTGGTGCTCTTAGTAGGTTAAAGGGATAAAGCTTTTCGATACAAAGTTTCCCTGAGAACTTTGGCTTCGTTTCGTCGGGGACGGGCGAATTTGGTATTTGGTTCTGAATAGGTGGAAGTTCATTTCCAAACTCATCAAAACCACCAGAATCCATTGTTATTGAAGCTGAATCTAAAGTCTGGTTCCCACTCGCATCCTTGAAAACAGGCTTTCCAGTTTCCTTATCCACTAGCTGTTCGTAACCTACGAGTTCACCTTGATTGGGATCATAGTAATGCTTCGCTGCGGCCTCACCAACATCTACAAATCCATTCACAGTTCTATCAACGAATACATCCCAGTGAATTTTTTCCTGAGACCATTCCCATACACTATTATGAAGTTCAGCTGACTTCTGATCACTGAGCTCACTATCATTTCTCGGTACAGGCTTCATGTTCGTCACATGACTCATGAACATATCTTTAATGTCGCTTGTGATTTTCTGTAGATGGTTCTTCGTTAAACGAATACGCTTTGATTTATCTACACCTTGAGCTTCTAATCCACGCTCGAGTTTACCAGCGGTCTTTCTATAGTGTTCATTACTCACCAATAGAATATTGCTTCTCATCTCAGCAAATAATTTCTTATCCGCTTCATCAGCTCTTTGGTAAATCTCATTTAATTTCTCTAATTTAATATCATCACGATTAAGCATCTAGTGCTCCTTCGAGTCTACGCTCGTATTCGTAGGGATTGGTGAGCATAAGATCTTCGCTATCTTCTAGAATTTCTTTTGCTTGAGGTTTACCGAGAAGCACCTCATGATGTTCTGGTAGGGACTTCGGCTGTCTTTTGTTCTTTCGTGATGGGTTATCACCTAGAACTTCTAAAGCCTTATCTGTAAAAACAATCTTTAACCCGTCTAACTCCATCTCTTTAATGCCGTTTTCCCTACACATTTTTATATATCGCTTGAGATCTTTAGAATCCAAAAGCTACCTCCTTGTTTATTAGTTAAAACTCTCCAAAATCATTCCACTCATCGACTTCCTTATCGAAATCCCACAAGTTCTCTACGCTAGGCTTTGGCTCTTTACCTCGTTCACTCACATCATTAGTTGGGATGTAGAGCTGAGGTTTAGTGTTCAGCAATCGATGAAGTTCTTTGGTCTTTATGTCGGGAATGTCCCATGGAATAAAACTTGTTGAATATCTGAGTGAATCAATCCCATCATCTTTAGCGCGTGTCTTAGATGTGGTTTCTTTAAGTGTCATAAGCTCCACCACTAATCGATCTGTGTGTGGGCCTTCTTCGAGATCAAGCATCTCGTTCTTGAAGAGAACATTGAGAACATCTTGACCACGATCTTTGTTCGCTCTTTGAAAGTTAAAGCCATGTCGGTCTGAAATGATTTTGAAATCGGCGTTACTATAATCATAGTACTGACTTGTGAGCCTTAGTCCTTCAGTGAGGACCATGTACTGCTTCAATACATCATCAGCTGTTGTGCGCTCGGACTTATTGCCTTTCCAGAATCGAACAAGTCGCGCATAACGATAATCGGGTCTTACTGCAATAACACTAATAGCAGCAGGGTGATTATTCCCACCACTACCACAATCAACTCCACTATAGTAAAGCCAATCATTAGGCACAACGATCGGGGGCTTAACATTCTTCTCTCTAGAAAATGAAGCATACTTAGTTCCTTCTTCAGTAATGAATCGTCCATAAACACGACGTAGGATTTCCTTCTCAGTTCCACATCGTTGAATCTGTGATTGAATCTTCTCTTCAGTCCATGGCGAGGGAGTACCATCATCATAAACTCTACAATGATCGGGAATAGAGACTTGCCATTTACGAGCATGCTTAAAGGTCTCATCAGGATGCCCTATACGTTCAATCGCTTGATACCAGAACGGCTGATTGAGTGTTGCCGTGAACACCATATTAAATATTCCGTTATATCGACTAATACGCATCGAAAGCTCTGGATAGTTCTCTTCGGGAAGCTCTTCATCACAGCTCATCATATCTACGGTTCCAGACTGGTTATCCGTACTCCATGTCTTGAAATAAATAGAGACACCACTATTGAATTTAAGAACGATCTTGTTTCTCTGTCTTTCAGTGTGCCATCCATAGACGGAATCATCTTTACTTAAACCCTTAGGCAAGAACTCCATCCACTTGGTGTCGAATTCTTCATTCACCTTGTTTTCATCGGGGTACACGTACCAAAAGGTGGTTGGTGTTCTTTCGGGGAAGAACTTAGGCCATAGGCTTTTATTTGTGGCGAGGAGGATGTTCTTACGAATGAGGGTAGAGCTTTTCGCGACTTGATTCGCACTCACCAAGATATTCATTCGATCTGTAGATTCGATAAACTCACGGGACCATTTGTAGTCTTTAAACTTATGCAAATGTGGTAGCTCGTCCCTGAGCCTTTTCTCTTCCTTAAGCCTTGCTAACTCTTCTAATTTCTTTTGATACTCTCGAGCTGAATCCACTACGATTCACCCTCAGTGAGTTCCTTCTTTATACTTTCAATTTCTTGATTGATGTCCTTAAGTGATTGGCTTTGCTTAGGCTCGTCCTCACCAACATCTTTCGTGAACATGAGAGAGCGATTCACTGGTAAACCTTTTACTCGGTTATGAACAGCTTGAGCCACACGATGCTTAATAGTTAATAACTTAGTATCAACCTTACCCTCATCATCGATATGAGGAAGAGCTAGAATCTCTCGATCAAGCATGAGGGAGAAATGTAATAATTCTTCCATGATGACTTGATAACTTGGTGGGGGAGTGGTGAGGTAAATGATCTTATACGTGTTACTAATGATGTGCTTCTGAAAGCCTTGGCCAGTCATTATACCTTTAAACACATTAGCTAAAGAGAAAGCCGTTTGAGTTCTATAGGCACGATCATATTCAATCCAGAAAGACACACGCATGCGTCTTAGATCAATGTTATGACCACATTTCTTTTCAATCTCCTCAAATGGAAGATCGAGTAATTCTTTTGGAATAGACTTTAGTTTCTCTTCGATAGGAAATGGAAGAGAAACTTCTTTAAACTCTAGTTCTTTCAATCTTATCCTTCACAGCTTCGAAATCTCTTAGAAGCTTTAGAGAATTAATTATACGAATACGAGTGATGCCATCATCGTTCTTAATCTTTACAGTGGTGAGATATTTAGGCTGAGCACTCTTATCAATGAACCAGCTAGAATCATTGCGTGTAGTCTCAATCGAGATCACGTTGTCATGGGGATAGAGTACTTTCCTCACCACAAGTTCAATCTGTGATTTCTGTTCATCAGTCATCGATACACTCCGCTAGAATCTCAAGGCCTAGATCAACGATATATGCTGAGATCAACAACAGAACCATGTGAGGCGCTGTAATGAATGGCTTAGCTAATGAAACATTTATAGCTATGATTAGTACTGTTATACCGAAGAACATATTGAACCTCACAATGGCTAGTGTGAAGTGATAACTTATAGGTTATCAAGTGAATTGATAGAATATGGGAGGTTTACCAATGATATGGTGGGTAAATGGGGGGAAAAGTGTGGAGAACAGTAAGTAACACATGCGAGAGATCGGTGGTGAGTAAGTAACGAAATGAGTAGAGAACGTGAGAGAGAATGTGGGGGAAGGTTATAGTTATGATAGTGGGGGAGAAGTAGTGATATGAGCTGGGGATTTTTTGTTGGTGAGTGAATTTACGAATTCTTTGTCACAGACCCCCTAGCCCCCCCTATTGAAAACAGCATTCAATTAGCTAATCAATAACACGCCGTTCTATCGCAGTAAACTGTCTATGTTCTGTACACTTATAACAAGCCTAACGTGTTGATATTACTATACGTTCCGAGTATGGCTATTTCCGGAACAGGCTCGAGCAGGGTTCCAAACTAATATTCTAAATGATAACCATTATCAGTTTACCGAGCAATTCTTAATGCAAAGGTGTTGCAATAATTTTACTGCTTAAAAATTGACCATCCACATCACACTCCACATCACTTCACTACGTTCATGGTTTACTCACATCACCACTTATGTAACATAATATTATTAACTTAAGGTTTACTATATCTCTAATCAATCACATCACTACGACCATATCTATAGTCACACCCACATTCACCAATGAGCTCTCACCATGATCACATCTATAGATATACCCACATCACACCAGCGTTCTCTACGAGCTCTACTCACCCACCAATCGTGCCTCATAATAACCTATGGGTTATCACGCTAAACCCTGTAGAACTTCTCTACATCGTCTATAGCTTAGTCACTCTTACCAATTCTCATTCTCATTCAACAACTTAGATCACTTCTCACGCCTTAATCTGTACACTTTGTTTTCACTCGACATTGATAACTTCAAAGTTATCGGTACTACAGGTTGGCATCGCTCATGCAATAGAGATCTGTATCCGGAATGCATTAGAACATTCCATTAATATAAGGAGATAGACCATGAAACTAATGAAAAGAACTAATACATACAAAGCTGTAAACGTGACTTTTGACCCTAATAAGATCGAAGCTTATTCATATGGCTGGTGGAAATTTGTTGCTGTAATTGAGGGTAAGGTCGTATTCAATAACTACTTCTATTCACAATCCACATCTAAGCATCAACGTAAGGTGAAAAGCCTCATGGCTGATCTTGGTATTAAGATTGATATCGAGATGCCAATACCTGAGGGTTTACAACCGATGAACCTTAGAGGTCGTGGTCAAGCTAGTGGTGTGACTCTTAGTGATCTCTGTATACAAGCTGAGAACTACCTTTGTGATCGTTTCCTAGCGGATGAGGCAAAGCGTATTGAACGCAACAAGAAAAGTCGCATGAAAAGATTAAAGAGCAAGCTTGAGTTATATCTTGAGACTTCGGTTCACTTTCGTGACTACGAAATACGCTCTGCTGAGTCTTTCGGTAGTTACAATAAAATAGCCGTACATCAAATAGTTGAGCCTCAATCATTAGAGCAAGACGTTGAAAACGCAATTAATAACTTTTCTAGAGACGGTTTTGGATCAATCGTTTTCTACATCTAAATAAAAGGAGCTTAATATGAGCACTAAAGTAATATTCAGAAAATTCAATGATGGTGATGTAATAGCTCTATTTCCTCATGAGGTAGCAGACGGTTCAGGAAACATCATGAGCTATATGCATATCGGTCAACATGGAGCAGCTTGTCCATCATTAGCATTAGAACTCGGAGTCCCATCAAAAGCTGAGGCATTGACTCTATTTAAGGAACTAGTCAACCAAGGTTATGATGATTTAGAAGATCTAACATTTTCACTGGAGAAAACATGAAACAACCAAAGCATACAAAAGGACCTTGGGTTATTGAATTAAGCGAAATTGATCTAGCTCGTATTACAACAAAAGATATAGGTGTTTGTTTAACTGACTATGCAAACGCCCATCTCATAGCAGCAGCACCAGACATGTATGAGGCTCTTGAAGAGGTGCTTCGATGTCTGCCCGAACAGATGAGTCTAGATGGTGAGACTATTAGAGATACGATTAAATCGGCACTAAACAAAGCGAGAGGTGAATCATGAGAACTAAACAAAAAATGCCTATGAGATTCAATGATCAAAAAACCATCAACGAATTGGCGTGTGAGTTGGCTAATTACATCTTAGACGATAGAGAGAGATACGACTATGAAGATCACTGCTCTGAAAATGATCTTAATCCTGAGGATTTTCTAAATAATGCGACGATTGATGGTGGACATGTGTTTGCTAAGGCTAAAGCTTTGATGTTTCACTTAGAGCAGCTTGAACAAAGAATTGCTGAGGGTGAATCATGAGCAACATTCAATACCTTGCACAGCTTCGACAAAACTTCCTAGCTGTAGGCGCTTATGGTGCCGCCGAAATTATTCGTGAACTTATAGAGGCTGAACTAAAGACCTTAACTGATTCTACCGATAGAGAGGCTGTATGATTCTATTAAAAACGATTTCGGGGCGTGTAGTGCGCATCTGTTTAGAGATGGCCTTATTTTATTGGACGGTTCTATATGTATTGAGATTGGTGGGTATATGTTAAAATCCCTCACCACGCATGAGAGCTTTCCATCTCATCACATCTTGCATCTTTGCTTCCTCAGGACTGATCGCACCATCTTGATAGACCGATTCCATGGCCCGTTTAAGCCTTTGCGATTCACTCAGGACATCGGGGCTTTGCTTATTCATGCGCTCGAATCTGTAATCATTAAAAGCATGGTAGGGATACTTAAGCATCTGCATGAGTACACTCTTCTCTTGAAGTCTACCATCATTGCGTTCAGCCCAATTCTTAGCCTCAAGCTTAGCATTGTCTTGAGCCGTAGCGCCAAAGGCCGATCGTTGTATCTGTTCAAGCTTTTCGTTTCCCATGTAAACCTTTCGAAAGGATGTATCCAGTGAAAATCATAACAACTCTTAGCCTTATATTAAACGTATTTTTCCTGTGGGTTTCTGTATCGTTCTATCTCGGCATGAAAGAAGAGACCGATCGATACTCTCAAGAACAGCTAAAAGCGAAATCGGAGCGTAGCTTATCATCCGAAGTAAACCAGCCCGTTAGTGAAAAGGACACACCATGTACCAAATAGATAAATCAAAGCATTTAAACGAGCTAGAAACGCTTGAGCTAAAGACACGACTAAGTAGTGGGGTGATTCCACTCAAGGGCACCATGAGGCATTTAACCGCCTTAGAACTTCTGTCTATCGAGCTATTACTCCACACAGGAGCACGTACCACTGAACTACTAAATCTCACCGTGGATGATTTCGACTTCACCCACCACCAGATCTTCGTTCGTGGCATCAAGGGGAGTGATAATAGATCTGTGCCTGTGTCACCAAAGCTCATGGAAAAAGCTAAAAGCATCTTCGGGGAGCAGATGTTGGTGGGGAATATAAGGCCCTTTAAGTTTACCGATAGGCATTTGCGCAACGTATGGTACTCTGTCAGACCTTGTAATAAATCTGCTCATAGTTTGCGTCATAGCTTTGCTATCTCTATTTATAAGCAATTTAGAGACATTAGGCTTGTTCAGTGCTTGCTTGGGCACCGCAACATTAATAATACCTTGGTTTACTCAAGCTATGTGTTTACAAGTGAAGAAATAACTAAGATCGCAGGTCAAATAAGAATATGAAGAAGAAGATTAGGCGTATCGCTAAGAAGAATGCTGAAAATCTTGGAATGGAAGATTCCATCGGCTATTTCTTTAGATGGTATAGAGCAAAGCATGGCATCTCACAGCGAGAGCTTGCGAATAAGCTAAAGATATCTCAGCCGTATTTGACTCGAGTAGAGAAGGATCAAGAAGTTTTCCCGTATAATATATGCGCTACAGTTGCGAAGTCACTAAGCATAGACGAGAAATCTATGCTCCTTAATTGTATGGTCAATCACATGAAACGACTTATTAGCTAAGTTATCTTTCGGTGGTACGAGTAGTTCTTGAATAAAACCAATCGGCAGTCATTGCTATAGAGTCGGCACCAGCAGATTTAACCACCTTCCACATCCAGCGCATTGTATCGCCAGCACCTGGAAGCCCACTTGATATCGTTCCCACAACTGTACCATTAATAGAGAATGTTACGGAGGTGCCAGCTTCATTCACATCAAACTCTAAAACTTCGTATGTGCCAAATACGGGCGTCACCCCTAGATCAACAGTAGTCTCAACACTTGAATCAATAACAACGCCTTGCCATCGACCGCCATTTACTGAGTGAGTATATCTGAAATAAATAGCTGAAGCACCGACACCAGCACCTACATCATCAGAGCACCCAAAGTAGGCAGTATATGTGGTTGTGCCGTTCGATGCTTGGTTGAGCTGTACGCGCAATCCAAAGCGCATACGATTATTTCCAGCGATGAAAATACCAGCACCATAAATTGATCCTCGAGCTGTGGTACCAGTTCCTGTTAACATGGCAAGAGCACCAAGAGCGTTCTCTGTTGTGTTTGCACCAACAACCGAATCGTTCGTTAAAGTAACACCAGAACCACCGCCAGCGTTTGTTGCAGCATTTAGATTAGCTCGATCAGCTTCGTTAAAGTCTGTGTAGTATGTAAAGTCTAGACTTGGATTTATCTCTACTACGCCTGAACTTGAACCATTTGTTTTTACACCTAACATGTTAACTCCTTACTTCGAACTCTTAACGAGCTTTAATGAGTTAATGTCTGCAGCCGTAGCACCTACAGTTCCTACCTTCGCATAAATCTTGATAAACGGAATGCTCTTATCGATCTCTAGTGGAACAACGATTTGTTGATCACTCGCTGTTAAATTAAAAACCAATGGGCTAATCGCAACAGCACTTGAGCTCACATCTTGAATCGGTAGTTCATACTCATTGCCAGTTTCATCAAACAAAGCAAACACTTTAATCTGTGGCTCGAGAGAATCATTAATCGTCATGTCTATCCACATTGATAGCGCACCTATGTCGCCAACGTTCACGACTCCACCCACCACTCTAAATGTTCCGTTCAGCGTAAACGGTGAGCCTAATAATTCTGCTTCTAAGTTATCTGTTAAATTAATCATTTCTTGTTCTCCTTTAATTCGTTTCTTAATCCATATAAAGCTATGAGGCTTGCATCCACTAAACCATCATGAGGCTTTTTCGATCTACTCGTGGCGAGGTAGTGATCGACGTTAAAATGCTTAAGCGCAATCTCACACGATATACGCTTGTTATCTCGCTTGTTCTTCGTGCCCTTCTTTATGTACTGAGGAGCACCTTGATAGATTTCCTTTTGCCACACTCGAGGCACCACGTATTTAATCGGTATCCCACTCACCAACAGGCCATCAATCGCAAGCTGAAAGTTCCTACCAAAGTTAAACGTACTTTGTGCCGCACTACCGTAAATCGCATGTACACTTTCAACATACGCAACAGTGGGTTTTTCAATAGCTCTTAAGTTATCTAAATAGTTTACGAATATCTGATCTCGTTCACCATCAGGGAAAGCATAAGTAGCTTTGATCTTCTCTCTCTGATCAAGCACCACGAAAGCGCCATGGCTACCTGTATCTAAGCCTAATACTAGCATATTGATTTCCTATTTTGATAACTATAAGGTTATCATACAACTATTAACAATGAGGGGACTATGGATAGTCAATTAGAGAATAAGGAAGTAGAAAGACTCAACAGTAAACCATACTCTTTTAAGCCTAGCTATGAGCTTGCGCGTAAGATCAAGCTCGCTCGTTCACTCAATATTGATGTCGCAGGGGAGATTAGAGCTTTCCTTGAGAAGAGACTCGATCAGTTGATTGGATCAGTTTCAACTCAAACGATTCAAAGAGAAAGTCAGTAAGCTGATACACCAAGAGGTGCTCCATGTCTTTACCCTCATTCTCACCAAAGTAGTGAGTTACGCCCGTCCTATGGAATAAGGCGTGGAGCATCTCGTGGAATATGCAACGATCTAGAGTCTTTCCCTCAAGCTTCGAATCAATGTGAATAGAGTGAGTCTCATAATCATATTCACCCTCATGACCCGTTCTCTCTTCTAGGCCTTCTTCGAATATCACAGGTACTTTTTGACCAAATATATTTAGAATCATAGAGCCTTCAATAAATGTTTTGTTTGTTGAGACCATGAGCCACAAGTTTTGCATCGATATGTTTGTACGATCCTAGTCTTTGTCGGGCGCGGACCTCGAGCTATAACTTCAGTGCTACCACACTTCGTACACACTTTATTCTTACTATACATTCCAAGGTTAGGCATGTCCTTAGCCACAGCTTTGAGCACCGAAAATACTTCACACGTTAAATCCACATCACGGGCGCAATAGCGAGACATCTTCTGCATCGATTTCTTGTTCCTATGGTAAACCTCTACCCACAGATCCCACCCACCAGTGTCTTTCTTTTCGCCAAGATTTAAGAACTTTCCAAGCGTATTTAGTCGATTATTGAATAGAAATAGATGATTCTTCGCAATCTTGCACGTATCTACGTGTGGCATATTTGGAAGTAAACTTAAGCCATGATTAGGCGTGTGCCTCATGTGATACATGATACGAGTGTTTATAAAGGGCATATCAAAGCGCTTACCGTTATGGGTAACAAGTATGTCGGCGTCTTTAAGAATTGAATGTATGGCTTTTACGAGAGGATAATCGTTGTTTACATTTCTATTCCAAGTGGTGGGGTAATCCCATAGGCTGATCACTTGAGCTTTCTTACGTTCACCATAGACTCTATAACCAAAGCATATGATAGAGGTGATATCGGCCTTTAGAGTTCTTCCAGGGTAATCACTAAGCTGAGTCCATACCTTGAGAGCCTCAGGAAGGTTAGGGATAGTCTCAATATCGCATATTACTATTTTGGGTTTTTTCCTCACCAACTAAAGACTAGTACAGTAAGTAGGGAGTTCATATATACCTAGACTTGTTTACTTCTACCCAATTTAGGTATGTGAAAACCCAATTTGGGAATTATGCTTAAACACATAAAAGTATACCCGATCAGGTATAATTTAGCATATATATCCTATATTCGTACCCGATCAGGTATAAAAAATCGAGCTAACCCTTACTCTTGTTGATCGCACCTTTAAGCACATCTAAGGCCTCTTTAGCGATCACGCAATGGCCATCGCAGTAATCAGTGCCGAAGTCTTTAGAGATTGATTCAAGCGCTTCCAGCAAAGGTTTGATTGCTTCGTATTCGATGACCTCTGTCGTGACGTCTTTGGTTTTATACGGAGATTTGCCGATGCTTTCAGTCGCTATCACTTCTCCATGGGCATTTTTTAATATCCAGTAATGATAATATTCCTTACTCACTCATCCTCCCACACAGCAAGAGCGTTTTGCTCATACTCTGAGAATGATTCCGCTGTGAGGTCTCTTTGAGAGTCTGTGGCGAATGCGAGGAAGGCGCGGAGAATGCTTAACTTCTCCATGGGATGAAAAGTTGACTGCTTCAGGGCAGTTTTATCAAAAAGTTGTCCCTCTTGAAAGGCAATCTCATCCTCGATTTTTTGTATTAGCTTACTCACTTCTCACCACCAATCTCGTCTGCTTTGTTGAGTGTTTCACTGGCTAAAACTCTATAGCCCTTTTCGTTTAGACCGTATTTGTCTACATCAAGCTTGTCGTTTGCTATGCTATGCAACCCCTCCCGCAATATCTCGATCTTCTTGTTAGCCTCTGCGAGTTGTCGGTGTTGGTCCATCATAACTTTAGACGCATTTAAGTTTGCTTCATCAAAGCGAGCCCGAGCCGCGTCCAGTTCTTGCTTCATGGCGAGATAGGCTGATTTTTCAATAACCTTTTCACCTCGGATAAAAGACGGCCCTTCTATCAAGGCACCAAGAGGGACCAACTCATGTACAAGTGGAGTCATCGTCCACTCACGGGGGCTTTTGTCGGTTGGGGTCATTTTACAACTCCACAATACATACAGCGCCCATCGGGATATTTTCTGTACCACTTCATGCGACACATAAATTTAGAATAAGGATGGCCAAGTTTTGTCGCCCATAAAAATCTCCACCAAACAGAGTGCATTTTCATTTCTAAATCATATCTAAAGTTTCGATAAATGCGTCTATACTTATCTGCTTTAGTTTGTTGCCAAGCAACGTCTCTTGACTCACTCATTCGCTCTCCTTCTCGCCCTCTGGCGTGGGGGATTGCTCTACTTTAATGTCTCCATAATTAAACTCGGGACAAAATTCACACACTGGACCCAGTTTTGGATGCATAAAATAAATTGCACCATCAGGGATCTCTCTTTTACATTTTCTGCAATAGCAATTTAAGTCTATTAAATTATCCATATTGCTATTTAGAAAAATACTTTAAGTAAACAAAGTACACCATTACTGGGATACCTATAAAAATAAAAAGTGTTGGGTTGTTTGTTATTATATCTGCATAGTCACTCATTTTAGTCCCCCTTGATCGCTTTCATAAATTGTTCGTGTTGCCATTCGGCTCCATGCTCAAACGAAGCATTACAGACCCAATCCTCTTCACTCAATGCTTTGTCTATGGCTTTTTGACCCTCAAACTCCATAGCCAACAACTCCTCATCCCTTAATTTTATGCCTGCTAGGATGCCTGCTTTGAAATCCATTCTCGTTTGCCACTCTATTTCTGTTGCGTGTTCCTCATCGCAATTAAAAGACTCCATTGTGTACTTTAAAGCAAGCGCCTCAATCTTTTGATTTCTAGTCATTTCTTCCCCTCAAACAATTCATCAAGTGGTGAGGATGCTAACATCCTATGTATATGTTTCCACCCATTACCACAGCGAATATGTCGTATTAAAGAACCTGTAACGCCATATCTCTTGCCGACCAGCGTACTTGATTCGCCATTGTTTCTATTTAAAATTATTTCTTTTACATCTGAATCACTTAACTTTGACAACCAATGGTCCGAGCCCTGTATCTGCGTACCATGCAGAATTTTGTGACCAGCGTTTTCTTTGTAGCTTGCCCATTTCAAGTTACTTAGTCGATTGTCCGTTCTGTCTCCATTCAAGTGAGCCCCAGCAAAACCCTTAGGTCTGGGGCCAACAAAAGTCTCTAACACTAATTGATGCACGGTTCTGCCTTTTATTTCTCCATTTTTACTAAGGAAAACAAGTCTGTACTCAAGCCCAGTCGTGCCTTGTTTTAAAATAAGTGGCTTAGCTCTACGCATCCTTGCATATCTATTTATTAAGAGTAGAGACCTAACTTGTCCAAAGTTTGATACTTCATATTTTCCGTAATAGCCTTTTATTGGCTTCCAAGTTTCCTGTTCTCTGCGTGTCATACACAGTCCTTAAGCAACTCTATCAACTTGTCTGCGAACTTTTTGTATTCATTTTTACGAGCAGCAGCAGCATCAGCAGCAGCAGCAGCATCAGCAGCAGCAGCAGCAGCAGCAGCATAAGCAGCATAAGCAGCATAAGCAGCATCAGCAGCAGCAGCAGCAGCAGCATAAGCAGCATAAGCAGCATCAGCAGCAGCAGCAGCAGCAGCAGCATAAGCAGCATAAGCAGCATAAGCAGCATAAGCAGCATAAGCAGCACGCCTTGCGATTAGCAGTTTTTCTTTATCAATATCATCTTTCTTTAACTCAACTAAAACACCATCAATTGCCGCTAAAGATTGTTTATTGGTTGTTTTATCTCGTGCGGACTCAACGACAAATATTAAAAATGGTATTTTTATTTTATCTAAATCTGCGCCTATATTAATCGCCTGCAAAAAATTAGCAGGAAATAGTTTTGCTTCACTATT
>JBEIQF010000055.1:0-13226 GCA_040376635.1 Halobacteriovoraceae bacterium | reverse complement strand
GCAGGACTTATTATCGGTCCGCAAGGATCTTCGTTCACCATCCTTCAGAGATTGATTGAAAGATTACCTGTGATGATTTGTCCTGCGTGGACAAATACAAGATCTCAACCAGTCGCTCTTGCCGATGTCATTCGCGTGCTTGTCAGAGCATTTAATGAAAAACAACTTCAGAATAAAATTTATGATATCGCTGGTCCTGAAGTGATCACCTATCAGGGCTTGATTACAAAAGCTTCTCAGAAGATAAAAAAAACAACGACCTTAATTACGTTGAACATTATTCCTCTCGCTCTTTCGCGTTTTTGGGTTTCGCTTGTCACTGGAGTTCCGAAGGATCTTGTTTATCCATTAGTTCTCAGTCTTCGTTATGAAATGTTGCCGAGCCTCGGTCATAAATGGCCTTATCCGGATGATCTTTCAACGTCTCTTGATGAAACATTGGAAGAAGCACTAGGTACTTCGAGTCGGACTCCCTATAAGGCCTATCGTCCTCCTTCAAAAGATGTGCGCTCTATTCAGAGACTTGTTTTGCCTGATGGAAGAAGTGCAGAGTGGGTGGCGTTAGAATATTTTAACTGGCTTCCGACATTCTTCTCGACGCTTGTGAAAGTTTCAATCACCGGGAATCGATGTGTCTTCTATCTCTTTGATCCTTCCATTCAGATTTTGATCCTGGAAAAAAGCATTGAAAGAAGCTCACCAGATAGACAATTGTTGTATGTGGTAGGTGGACTCCTTTCAGGCATCATGGATAGAGGTAGACTTGAATTCCGTGAGGTATTGGATCGCCGTTACGTCATGGCCGCTCTTCATGAATTCAGGCCAGCTCTCCCGTGGTATATTTACCGCTGGACTCAGGCAATCGTTCACCTGATTGTCATGAAAGCGTTTGGTGAACATCTTAAGTGGCACGTTATTTCTCAAAAGAAGGTTATTACATGAAGATATTAGTTACTGGTGCAAACGGTTTTGTCGGCCAGGCATTAATTGAAAGACTCCTCGAAAGTGGTCATGAGATCACGGCCCTCGTTCGTAAAAAGAAAGAACATAAAAAATATTCTGAACATGTGAAGTTCATAGAAGGTGATCTTCTCCATCCTGGAAAACTCACAAAACTCAAAGATATCGATAAGGCCTACTATCTCGTTCATGGTCTCAAAGGCGAAGATAATTTATTCGAATATCAGGAATCCATCGCTGCAGTTAATTTCGTTAACTGGATTCGTCCAACGAAAGCAGGCATCATCTATCTTGGAGGACTTGGTCCTGAGACGGAAGACTTGTCTCCGCATCTCCGAAGCCGTCACCTCACGGGTGCCATCCTTGGATCAAGTGGACTACCGATGATTGAGTTCCGGGCGAGCATCATTCTTGGTGAAGGCTCTCTTTCATTTGAAATCATCAAGGCCATGTCGGAGAGATTTCCTTTCCGTCCTGATATGTCTCTCCTGGGTCAACCATGCCAGCCGCTTTCTCTCGAAGACCTTTTAAAATATCTCGAAGCTGCTCTCAATATTCAGGATAAAGGTCACAAAATTTTTGAAATTGGTGGACCTGATGTTGTGACTTACGGGCAACTTCTTGATCTCTACGCTGAGCTTGCAGGACTCAGACGAATGAAAGTGAAACTTCCTGAAGTAGAGAAAAAAGTCTTGATGAAAGCATTGGATTACGCGATCCCAGAACATGCTTTCATTGGAAAAAAACTGACGGAGAGTCTTGAGCATCCGACTGTAGTGACTAATGACCTCGCTAAAAAAACGTTCCCTGAAATTGAACCGATTGAACTGCGAGTCGCGATGGATAAGGCCCGTGCAGAGTCTCAGACTCATTATTCTCCATTGTGGGAAAAAGATTTCCTGAAGAGCCTTCTCTCAGACAAGGTTCTCACTCAGTCAGGACTTCTTTCACCTCAGCTCTTGCGAAACCTTGAAAAAGTAGGGAAGCTTAGAGATATCCTTTCAAGAAAGTGAACATGAAAAAATCGATTGGTATTTTTGATTCTGGTTTAGGTGGACTGACAGTCCTGAAAGTATTGTCTCAGAAATTTCCGGATGAATCATTTTGTTACCTGGGTGATATCGCCCGACTTCCTTACGGAAACAAGTCTCCTGAAACGATCAGAAGATATGGGATGCAAATCCTGCAATTCCTGCGCGATCAGAATGTGAAAGCTCTCATCATTGCCTGCAACTCAGCGTCTACAGTTTTCCTGGGCGAAAAAGAGTTTGAAGGCATTCCTCTTCTTAATGTGATTGAGCCTGGCGCCGCTGCTGCTCTCAAAGTTTCCGAAGATAAAAAAATTGCAGTACTTGGAACTTCTGCCACGATCCGTTCTCATGCCTATGAAGAAACTCTGAAAAAACTTGAACCATCTGCAGTTGTCACTGAACAGGCCTGCCCTTTACTCGTGCCTCTGGTTGAAGAAGGTTTTGTGGAAGATCCTATCACTCAACTGGTAGCTGAGAGATATCTCGCAGAGATCAAAAAGAAGAAGATCAAAACAGTGATTTTGGGATGTACTCACTATCCGGTTTTAAAAACGGATTTGAAAAAAGTCCTGGGCCCTGACGTACAACTAGTAGAAAGTGGAGAAGTCCTCTCTGAGCAGCTTGAATATCTCTTTCAACTAAAAGCTATTGAGAAATCCCCCAAAGGTACCCGACAAATCCGTGTGTGTATTACTGACCTGACTGATCATTTCGAGAGGTTAGCGGTGAAACTCATGGATCCAGAACCTATAGGCAATCTGGAAAAAGTTGTCCTGTAGGTACTTTCCTCTAAAGTAGCCCTCCCATTTCAGACGATAGGTCTCTTGATTAGTTCAAGGGAGAACCACCATGTCTGATGACAAAAAAGTAGTAGATTTTAACGAGAAAAGAAAAAAGAACATCGAGCAAAAGCGCAGAACTTTTGAACGTGTGGTTTTCCAGGAATTCCTTGGCGTATATACAGTCATCGATGATCAGGGCGCTGGTTTCCCGATCAAGCTTCTGGATATCTCATCAGAAGGTTGTCAGTTCCAGGTTCCATTTAGCCTGAAAGCAAAAAACCAATTTAAGTCAGGCACTGAGCTGACACTGAAACTATTCTTCACGAAAGGTTCATACCTTCCTGCAGTAGTCACTATCCGTCACGCTTCAGAATATATTGATCAGCAAGGTGATGCATGGCTAAGACTAGGGAGTGAATTTGATACGTCTCTTCCAAGCTTTAAAGCGCTTGAAAGCTTCATTGCATTCATTTACCAATATGCAGAATTTTCGTGCCTTGATAAAGGCGAATCCAAAGTTTTCTTCCTCTAAAATATCAGGCCTCCTTCGGGAGGCTTTTTTTTATTAGTTCCTCATATCTTTCATGACATCGCTGATAGAAAGCATTTCAGATCTCTGACTGATGCCATGCTTCCAGCAAGAGTATTCGTCGCCTCATCATGCATTTTTTGTTACAATCTTGGTCTATGAAAATCGCCATTATCGGTCATTCGCCACTGGCCCTCGAAGCTGCTCTCAGATTTCATCTGCATGGTGCGGCCCTAACCTGGTATGTGGACCAGGATGATTTTTCATTATTTAGTTCTCAGGAATTCACTCCAGGACATTTTACGTCTGAGATCGGCATTTCGGTTTTAACGGAAATGGGTGCTACGTATACTCCGCGAACTTTTTCGTGGAAGGAATGGCAAGAGAGATATGAAAGACCTTTGATGGATTATCTGAAGGCCCATCAGGAACTAAAATTTGATGAAGTTGTTTCTATCACAAAAAGATTCCTCGCACCTCGTGAACAAATTCATGGTCGTTCACGCTTTTTAGATCTCTTCCGCATCATTCATCATGTGAATCCAAAAGATTTCATTGAAGAACAAAAAGAAACGAATCCTGAAACCTATGAACGCCTGACACAGGAATTTATCAATTCTCTCGCAAGTACGATTGAAATGTATCAAGACTATGACTTGATTCTTGATGCCCGTTCTGATTTTGGAAAGGCATCTGCTTCTGTCTCAGGTCGCGCGCTAGGTGAGGGTAGGGCCTCAGATAAGGTCCTTTATGGTTTGCAGGCCCTCAAAGCTTCTAAGACGATGGAGCCTACTTCTGATCTTCGTGAGATTGCTCTCATCGGATCTGATTCATTGTCTGCAGAAATTCTTCTTTCACTTGAAAACTGGTTAAAAGATCAGCGTTCTCGCATGTTCATTGTAACAACCGAGGAAGAGCCTTATTCGCATTTTCTTGCTTCAGCTGCTCCTGCAAGCCGGGTCAAGCTCGAAGAACTTTTTAAGGTCATTGAAGATGAATTCCAGAAGGAAGTTGATCTCTTTACGATGAAACTTCGTGAATGGCAGGAACTGGATGATTTTGTGCAGGTGAAGATTCAAAAGCCAGTTGAACCAATTCCGCGCCTGAATTTTTTCTCAGGCCATAATGTCACTGCGATCGATGAACTGATTGATCGTAAACGTATGTTCCTGACTCTTGAAAAACCGGAATTCCGTGATGGAAAAAAACACCCGGAAAATAATTATCTCGAATTAAAGACAGTTGGTGTGGACAAGATCTTAGTCGCTCACGCCAGAAAAAATAATTCCATCGTCCAGGTGGATCAGGAAGAGCCGGGATTTTTCTCGCTCCTTCCAACCAGACCGAATGTTGATTGCGGCTGGGAAAAAGATTTAAATCGGTTAGAAGGTATTGAAGATGAAATTTTTAAACTTTTCTCTCCTGTTGATTCTCATTAGTTGCAGTAATGGTGAAATCAGACAGGAAGTAACAGATACTCCCTATAGAACTTCAGGACTGGAGCAATTCTTTCTTCCTGAGCTTCCAACGTGGGCGAACACATCGGCCAGTGGACAGTGCTTTAAGAAGCACTCATACCAATACCTGGATTTCAATAAACTCGCAGGAGTTTATCAGCTCAAGTATGCAGAGTTGGTTGAACTTCAGGCCCAGTACAATGAGCGTCTGGAATCCTATTTCCGTTCAACGGCCGTGAGATTTTTGAAACCGGTTGAAGAAGCTGCGTTTTTTTCAAATACTCTTGAGAATGTTCGCGGAGGGGTTAAGCATTTCAAACTTCCTCCGGTGAATGCAGTTGATGTCATCTGGCTTGATCGCTACATTGCTCTTAATCTGGTTTCAGAAATTAAGAAGATGAATGAAATGGGGAAATTTGATGAAAGGCTTCCTATTCTTTTTAGTTCATGTTTATCAAAACAAGATTTGAACCAATGGCTCATTGAAAATAACCTCGATCAAGTTGGGTTCCATACTCTGACGGCAGAATGGTTATCCCCTTACGGTTCAGACCTGACGATGAAAACAGGTCTTCATCTTGAAATCAAAAGAATGCTTAACGAAAATGTGAAAGTGAAATTTATTTCACCTAGCGAAGTTCAATTACCTTCAGAGATAGTTCTTTAATAAGGAGTTTTTATGTTCGGAATGATGAAAAATGAAAAGTCTGCTCACAAAGAAGAAGTGAACGGTCTAACAGCAGTGTTTAAAACAACTATGGGTGATTTCGAAATCGAGCTTTACCCTAAAGAGTGTCCGGAAACTGTCTGGAACTTTGTGAACCTTGCTGAAGGCAAGCAGAAGACTTCTAAAGAAGGTCCTTTCTATAATGGACTTGTTTTCCACCGTGTTATTCGTGGATTCATGATTCAGGGTGGATGTCCTGAAGGTTCTGGTCGCGGCGGTCCTGGTTACCGTTTCGAAGATGAGTTCAATCCTAAGCTTAAACATAACTCTGAAGGCATTCTCTCTATGGCGAATGCTGGCCCAGGTACAAACGGTTCTCAGTTCTTCATCACTCTTGGCCCAACTCCACACCTTGATGGTCGTCACACTGTGTTCGGCAAAGTAGTGAAGGGTATGGATGTTGTGAAGAAGATCGGTGATACACCTACAGGTGCTATGGATCGTCCTAGAACTGACGTTGTGATCAATTCTCTTGAAATCAAACGCTCTTAATTTTGGATGGGGCAGGCTTCTGCCCCTTCTGATTTTATTTTCTTGTGCATCGAAGTCTGAAAAGAACTTCAACAAACTTCTCGAGAACGGGAAGTGCGAAGAAGCATCGTTAAACATTCCGGATTTCAAAGTTCAGAAAAAAATCGAAGAAGGCATTACCTATCCCGCGACAGGAATGAGCTACATGCTTACGACTGCTGCTTACGGAGTGGATGTTGTTTATTACATCACTGGTGGTGTTGCTCTGCCTGTGGTTGCTTGTATGCCAACGATGTTTCTTGATCCTCAAACAGCGATGCCTGGCCGACAGATGTCAGATAAATGTTTTGAGGCCGTTCATAACTTTGCTGTGAAATACGATAGCCTTGGAAATCCTAAGACGATTGGTGAAAAAGTTTATAAGAAAACGGCAACGTGGAGATGTCCTGATCTGGATTTCGCCGTTGAAAATCTCATGAAAATTTCTTCGTGTTACAAAAAGCAAGGTCTTTACGCCAAAGCACGTTTGCAGCTTCAGAACATTCTTGATGAACAATCATTTGGTGGTTGTGTGAGTGTCGAATCGCAAAAGAGAATCTCAGAGGAACTGGATAGCATTCACTAGGGCGAGTGATTAGTTCACTTGCCCTGGCATGACTTTATCCACCATCAATTGAATTGTCTCATTGCCGTTGAAACGGTTCACCCCGAGAGTAAACTGAACAGTCAGACCTGACTTACCCTGAAGCTCAAAGAGTTCCTCAGGCGTCATCTCATTCCATTTACCGAGGTAATTGAAGCTGATTCCCTGAACAGAGACTTTTGAGTTCATGCCACCGAACGTCCAGCGAACGTGAGCATCTTTCATTATTCTGTAAGATTGGATCACAGCATTTTTCATTCTGAAAACTGGCTTTTCATGGCCAGGGCCGAATGGCTCAAGCTTATCGAGATCTTTCAGAAGATTTGCGCTGATTTCTTCAATGCCGACTTCGACATCAAATGTTCTCGTCTTCATGCGAAGAGAGGCAGGAATTGGTTTCAATAGATCATTCATGCGTTTCTTGAAGGCCTGGAAGTTTTCCGCTTTCATCGAAAGACCAGCAGCTGCTTTGTGTCCGCCGAATTTGATGAAGAGATCCTTACACTGTTCAAGAAGCTCAAACATATTGAGTTCGCCGGCCGTTCGGCAAGAGGCCTTGATGACACCTTCATGCTCTGAATTTGTGAATACGATAGCTGGCACTTCAAAAGTCTCAACCAGCTTAGAGGCAACAATACCAATAACTCCTTCATGCCAGTGAGGACGGTACATGATGTTGATCAGAAGTTCTTCGCCACCAAGATTCTGAATGACATCTTTTTTGGCTTCGTCAAAAACTTCGGCCTGAATCGCACGACGATCGCGGTTAGCAACTTCAAGGTGAGTGTAATGTTCGCGACACTCTGAAAAAGTATCAGCGATCAATAGTCTTAAAGCGCGATCCGGGTGATCGAGACGACCTTTCGAATTGATATGAGGACCAACGTGGAATGCAATTTTCTCGCTCGATACCATGGCCACTTTCAATTCTTCCGGATTGAAGAAGGCCTTGATGCCTGGATATTGCGAAGTCGGGATCTGTTTTAATCCGTGTCTTGTGAGGCGAAGATTAAGAGGACTCATGCGTGCCAGATCAGAGATTGTTCCGATCGCTACAAACTGCAAAAGAGGGTAGAGGCTTGGAGTCTCTGTGCCTTTTTTCGCCAGATCATTTTTAATCTGTAGAGCGAGAGCAAATGCTACTCCAACACCCGCGAGGGGTTTCAAAGGAGAGTTTTCAGGTTCATCACGTCGGCTTGGATTAACTACGGCAAATGCTTCCGGAATTTTTTCAGCGGCATCACGGTGGTGATCTGTGATGATGAGATCCAACTTGCCTTTGGCATATTCAGCAGTGGCCACGGATGTAATTCCGCAGTCTACAGTGATGAGAACTTTACAGCCTTTTTCAACAGCAGCATCGATCGATGAATCATGGACGCCATATCCTTCGATAAAGCGGCTTGGTTGGAAGACTTCAACTTGTACTCCGATCATCTTAAAGAAGTGCCACAGAAGCGCACACGACGTTGTACCATCCACATCATAGTCACCGTAAACGCCGATCACTTCACCTTCGGCCATGGCCTTGATGAGCCTCTGCGAAGCTTTCTCAAGATCAATCATGTTAGTGAGTTCTGGAATGTCTTTCAGATTCCAGGAAAGCATGTCCTGAACATCGAGAGGAGAAAAACCACGTTTTTTGAAAAGGCGAACGAGAACCGGATTAAGTTCTGAAGTTGTGTGCGAAGATAGTTCCATTCTCTGAAACTATCATTTTTCACCACAGAACAAAAAGTCCTTTGATCAGATCATCTTCTTCAATAAGTTCTGTTGGGGAGAAGTGATTTTCCCATTTTGAATCTTTATCACCGTGAATTTTATCGAAATAGCGTAGAGGTAAGAATGCTTTATTGCAGTGCAGGCATCTTTCTAATTCTTTGTGACTTTCGTTCACTTTCAAACAAGAGTGGCAGGCACGTATAAGGAGTTTTTCTTTAGAAGCAATTTGAGTGTCTTTCACTAAATCCCCGCAGGTTGGGTTTTGGTTAAAAGACTATTCGGGAGGGGAAAATTTTTCTTAAGCCTCAAAACGAAAATTCCCCTGATTTTCATCAGGGGAATTATATAAGTCAGGTATTGATTTTTTATCTCATAGTAAGCATCGGAGAAGGCGCCGGATTCTGCATATTGAATGAGAAGCCTTGTGAGTCACCGAATGAACCAGGAGTAAATTGTGGGTACTGCTGGTATCTCTGATCACCGTATGAAGGGATCTGGAAGTTCATCTGTGGCTGCATTCCCCACTGACCTTGTGGCTGTTGCATGTGCATTTGATCAGGGTAGATTCCTGCCATCTGCTGTTGTGGTTGAGCAAAAATGTTCTGCTGCTGAGGCTGGAAACCTTGTGGGTAATAAACCCAGTTACCTGCCGACATGGGAGCATTGTACTGGTAAGGAGACTGATTCCAACCCGGACCATTCTGGTAGTAAGGATTTGGAGCTTGTTGCTGCTGTTGCTGGTGCATACTTACCATCATCTGTGCCATGCCCATGAATGTATTCATGAGTTGCTTTTGATCATTGATAAGTTGCTCAACTTGCTTAGAGAGAAGTTTGTTCTGTTCTTGAACTTCACAAAGAAGTTTTTCAGCATCTGTTTTTGCTTCTTCTTTCTTGGCCTCGTCTTTTTTCTCTTCTTTCTTATCTTCAACTACTTTTACTTCTTCTTTTTTACCTTCTTCTTTCTTCGGTTCTTCAGCAACTTTTGGCTCATCTTTTTTAGGCTCTTCAACCTTAGGTTCAGAAGCTTTCGCCACCAGAACTTCATTTGTTTCAAGATCAGTAAGAAGGCTTTCTACGACATCTTTAGTTGTAGCAATAAGCTTAGAAGATGATTCATCTTCAGATTGTTCGATTGCTTTCTTTTCCTGGAGGTCTTTTAATGAACCTTCAACCAAAAGAACATCGATAACAAGTGATTCAACTTTTTTGCGTTGGTCTCCAACAACCACTTTATCAGACTGGTCTTTTTTGAAGTCTTCTCTTTCTTTCAGGATTTTTGCAGCAAGTTCATCGCGCTTAACTTTGAACTTCTCAATGCTGTTATCTACATCTTTCATGATCGACTTCTGGTCGACTTTTGAAACGAGAGCGTCGTATTTAGGAGTCTTAGACTCTACTTTCTTTTCTTCCTGTTTAACTTCTGGCTTCACTTCTTCTGTAACCGAGGCAATCCCGCGTTCAGCATACTTTGAAGTCATGACAGATGGAGACAAGGCCAGGATTCCCAAAAGCGGTAAAATGGCCAATTTGTGATGATTAAAACGTTTCATAAGTAACCCCCCTCAGAGTTATTGATTTCCATTTACACTCCAAGTCCTATGCCAAACTGCGGCTATTTAGACCTTATAGGGAATTAGGGCAGAAAATGCCTTAAAATCAGGGGGTTATTTGCTTGCAAAGATAGGGGGCGAAAGAGAAAATTAACGGAACACTGACTAAGACTTTCACACTTATGTGGGAAAATGTCGAAAATTTAGACACTGGAAGAAGAATGCGCAAGCGCCGAAGTCAAACCCGAGTACCGAAGAAAATTAACTTCAACGTAGACCCTAATCACTTTTTAAACCGTGATACTTCGTGGTTGCAGTTCAATCGTCGTGTTCTGTCTGAGGCCGCTGATCATCGTAATCCTCTTTTAGAGCGTCTTCGCTTTCTGATTATCTTCTCTTCAAACCTTGATGAATTTGTGATGAAGCGAGTGGGTTATTTAAAGCACCTCATTTCTTCAGGCTTCACTCATCGATCAGTGGATGGCCAGACTGCTGAAGAACAACTGGCGAGCATTCGTAAGCACATTAATGAAGATCTTGAAAAACAGCGCGGAATCTATCTTGGACTTGTAGGCGAACTTCAGCGTCAGGATATCTATATCTATGACTATGAAGATCTGCATGGCGAGGATCAGGAATATCTCAATAATTATTTTAAGCGTAAGGTCTTCCCGGTGCTGACTCCATTGTCAGTTGATCCGGGTCACCCGTTCCCGTTTATCTCAAACCTTTCATATTCACTTGGTATGATTCTCAGAAATCCTCAGACTGAGACAGTGCTTTTCTCAAGGGTGAAAATTCCGGAAGTGATTCCAGGTCTGATCGCTCTTCCAAAAAGAGAAGGTGAGAAGAAGTATCGATTCGTAACGACAGTGACTCTTGTTCGTTCAAACCTTCATCACCTTTATCCGGGGATGGAAATTCAGCAAACAGTTCCTTTCCGAGTCTCACGAAACGCAGATGTTGATCACCGCGAGGATGAGGCCCAGGATCTTCTGATTCTGGTTGAAGAAGGAATTAAAGAGCGTCGTCTTGCAGAATGTGTTCGCTTAGAAATTCATAAAGACACTGATCCATCAATGTCTAACTTCCTCAAGGATTCATTAGAGATCAATGATGAAGATATTTACCTTATGGATTTCCCAATCGACTTTGCGATTCTTAAATCAATCGTGGATCTGGATTTACCTGAACTTAAATTCAAGCCATGGTCTCCGATTATTCCGAAACCATTCTTCGATAACACGAACATCTTTAACCTGATTCGTCAGGGAGATGTTCTCCTTCACCATCCGTATGAGAGTTTCTCAGGTACGGTTGAGAAGTTTATTGCGACAGCTGCAGATGATCCGAATGTCCTTACGATTAAGATGACACTATATCGAACTGGAGACAATTCACCTTTCATCAGAAACCTGATTAAGGCAGCTGAGAAAGGAAAGCAGGTCGTTTGTCTTGTGGAGTTGAAAGCACGATTTGATGAACAACGAAACATCGTCTGGGCCCAGAAGCTTGAAGATGCTGGTGTTCACGTGGTGTACGGGATTCTTGGTCTCAAAACTCATACAAAGACGACTCTCATTATCCGTCAGGAACATGATGGCGAGATCATGAGTTACGCTCATATTGGTACTGGTAACTATCACTCTCAAACTTCAAATCTCTATACCGATCTTGGACTCCTTACTTGTAACAAGCGCGTATGTGAGGAAGTGGTAGAAGTCTTTAACTACCTCACGGGTAGTTCACTTAAGACCGATTACAAAGATATTCTCGTCGCTCCGGTGAATATGAAATCTTCTTTCATGAATCTCATTCACCGTGAGATCAAGAATAAGAAAGCAGGGAAACCAGCAAGAATCATCGCAAAGATGAATTCGATGGAAGATGAAGTGATCACTGAGGCCCTTTATGAAGCGAGCCAGGCGGGAGTAGAGATTACTCTGATTGTCAGAGGATTCTGTTGCCTCAAGCCGAACATTAAAGGATTCTCGGAAAACATCACTGTGTATTCCATTATCGGCCGCTTCCTTGAGCACTCACGGGTCTTTTATTTTGCGAATGGATCAGATAATCCGACTGTTGGGGATTTCTACATCGGGTCAGCAGACTGGATGCACCGTAACCTTCATAACCGCGTAGAGCTAATCACTCCGATCTTTGATACAAAACTGAAAGAAAAACTCTGGGAGTTTATCGATATTATCCTTAAAGATAATCGTCAGGTCTGGGTTCTCAATGAAGACGGTTCTTACACTCAGAAATCACCTGCAGACGGTGAAGAAGAGAAGGGAACTCATAACATCATCATGAACAAGACGATTCAAAGAGAAAAGAGCTTATCATGAGACTGATTTTTTTACGTCACGGGCTTGCTGAAGGGCATTTCTCTTTTGATCAGGAAAGAGATTTTGAGCGAGAGCTCACACCCGAAGGTATCAAGAGACTTCATAAGACTTTTAAGCTTTTCAAAAAAATTGAAACAAATATCGACGTGATTTTTTCGTCACCACTTGCACGCGCTGTTCAGACAGCTGAAATTTTCTGGTCTTACTATAATGATTCAGATCTTGAACTCATGGCAGATCTGGATATTCTGGATGATCCACTCCATCTCGTTGAATACATCTCTTTTCTTCCGAGTGATGGCTGTTACGCTTTTATCGGTCACGATCCGCATATCACTAAAGTGATCGCTGCTCTTTTAGCTCTTCATCCGGAACATGATTTCATGACCATTAAAAAAGGTGGAATCTGTTTACTTGAAGGCGGCATGTGGAAAGGGTTTACGATGGAGCTTTTACTTCAGCCGAAAGTGATGAAAACAATTTCAGAAAACTAGTCTTTGAGGATAAACTTTTTCGGTGGCGTCTCAAGCATTGAAAGGATAATTCCTTCTTTCAGTCCAACCTTTGGCAGGTGAATCTTATCAAGTTTCAACTTCTGCATGAGATGATGAGTGAGCATGATGGCCGGAAGAATGACGTCAGCACGGTTTTGATCAAGTTCAAGTCTTCTGATTCGATCCACATAACTCATCGAGAGAATCGCTTCTTCCATGTGATGAATTTCATCGAACATTGCAAGCTGTGAAGTCGGGCGGCCAAGAATCTTCTTACGAATTTTTCCGATACGGCGAAGGTTACCACCAGTACCGATGAATAAATCGATATCTTTCACTTTTAAATGCGTTTTAATGAACTCAAGCATCTTCTCCATCTGGAATGAAATCTGCTTCTCCAGGGCCTCCTGATCAAGCTTCAGGAGCCTTACAGTTCCGACGTTAAAACTTTCCACGGCAACGATCTGTTCATCCTTCACGATGATGAGTTCCGTACTGCCACCACCGAT
>JBEIQF010000359.1:0-3289 GCA_040376635.1 Halobacteriovoraceae bacterium | reverse complement strand
CTGATTGAACGAGTGCTCGGCCAGCAAATCAATGTTGAGCTGATCGCTGAAGCGAACACTTCACCCCTTGGTGCAAGATTTGAAATTAAATCTGCCGCTTAAGTTTCGTGCGGCAGAGTTTTCTTTCTTGGACGGTAGTAAGTTCTCGGTGAGTAATCTTTAAAATCCGAAATTTTCGCCATGTAGATACAAGCGTATTTCTCAATCTGACCTGCAAGTCGGCTTGGTTCAACACCGGCCCTCATTGTTTCACCCCAGTATTGATTAAAATGCTGAGAATGAGCACGGATAAGTTTCCCGATTTTTTTGTCTACTTTTTCAATTTTCTCGAAGTGAACTTTCACTTTTTCTTTATCAGGTTTTTTACCTTTCTCGAGGTCTTTATCGAAGAGGTCATCAAGCTTTTGCTCTAAGATTACTTTTTCGGCCATCAGCTGATTAATCTCGTTTGTAAGGGGAGCACTCTTTTCAATTGCAGTTGTCTCATCAAGAAGCTCATCAATGACAAGTGCCGTTCTCCAGTTACATGTCTTTTTAATTTGAAGAACGTCACCGTAGATATGGTCTCCCAGATAAAGAATCTGCTCACCAGTAAGGCCTGCATTTTTCTGAATCGTTTGTGCATTACCACCCTGATAAATCCCGTCTTCAATTTTTCCGTGATGGTTTCTCATGAGACCAGTCGCTGGATCAATCTGAAGAAGAGGCATCTTATCTGTGAAGAAGCGAGGCTTCTGAGAAGCTGTGATCACCAGGTTAAAGAGTTCTGACCAGCTTTTGTGTTCTTTTAAGAATGGAGTGATAGCGTAATCAAGAAGAAGTTTTGAATACTCAAAATCAGAGTTCGTGATAACCCAGAGTTTTTTTCCGTGTTTCTTGAATCGCTCTAGAGACGCAACAATGTCAGCGTCCTGAACAATATATTTTTTCACGGCCTTCTTCACCTGAGACTTTAAAGAACCATCACGGTGAGACGTATCAAGCGCCTCAAGAATATCAAGTTCAATTGTTTTGTAGTCCGGAAGCTCTAGTTCCGGATGACTATCTTTCAGATCCACAATCTGCATGTAAAGAACGCAGTAAGCGATCGAGAAAGTTGTATCTACAATGGCGAATCGATCAGAGTCATTGAGATCAATCACCAGACCCTGGTAGATTTTCTGTTGGTTCTTGAAATCCATTTCTTTCAGACCGTGGAAAGCGTGCTTCACTTTCGAGTACGTCGAAAGCTTCAAAACGTTTCCATGTGGCTTATCAATCACAAGACCACGAATCGCGAGATTCATTTTGAATTTCAGCTGGCCCACTTCGGCCGGATATTTTTTGATCTCTAAGAGTTTTCTGACGATCTCTTTATAAGTCATCTCTTCGAACGCTTCTGAATCGTAACGAACAAGCGTGTAATCCATGTCGAAACCAATCGCAGCGATCTGTTTCATATTAAGCGTTCTGTTTACGTAAATTCCCATAGTTAACCTCTATTTAAACGAACTTAAAGTGTCGCTTTTTATGTACTTCCAGTCAAATAGAGAGATTTTTACACGCTGCACTAGATTAATCTTAAGACTATCTGTTTATCAGTTATAACCCCTCATCACGTTTTTCTCTGGAGAGGATGATGAAAAAGACCGTTCAATTAGTAGTTCTCACGTCAGTATTCGTAGCTTCTGGTGCGCAAGCACGAGTGATCTACGGTGAAGATCACCGTAAAGAAGTTTTCGAAGCGACACCTTTCCAACAGAAGCTTGCTAAGTCAGCGGCCTCGATGGTCTCTGAAAACGAAATGACAAGAGATGCTTCAAAACCAGGACTCGTTCAGTTCACTCAAAGAACTTTGAGAGAATGGCTTGAAGCTTCGGTTAATGAAAAAGGTCGTAAAGAACTTTTCTCTCCAAAAGTTGAAGAAGCTGCAAAAGCTGGAATCACTTTCTGCGAAGGCGAAAGATTTACTGAACAGCCGAATCCGTCGATGTGTTCAGGCTTCCTGATTGCACCCGATCTGATCGTGACTGCCGGTCACTGTGTTGAGATTCCTTCTTTCTGTTCAGAGTACCGTTGGGTCTTTGATTTCCAGGTTGATGAAGCAACGAAGAAAGCAGGCGTGGATGTTAAAGAAGAAAATATCTATAAATGTAAGCGCGTAGTTTCAAACGCTCTTTCAACGTCACTAGGACTTGATTACGCTGTTGTTCAGCTTGATCGCAAAGTGAATGACCGTGAGCCACTTGAAATCAGAAATGATGACCTTGTGGCAAATGAGCAGGCCCTCCTCGTTATTGGCTCACCATCTGGTCTTCCTCTAAAAGTTGCTGCCGGTGCAAACGTTCGTAAGAATTCTCATCCGTTCTACTTCAGCGCCAACCTCGATACGTTCCAGGGGAACTCTGGTTCAGCAGTATTCAACGCTGTTAACGGAACTGTAGAAGGTATTCTTGTTCGTGGTGAAGATGACTTTGAACCAAACCAGTTGAAGATGTGTATTGAAGCGAAGAAGTGTGCGAACGACACTTGTCGTGGAGAAGACATCACTCGTTTGACTGCTATCCCTGAAGTTGGAGTTCAGCGAGCTCTTAACAAAGCAGCTCTTGCTGGAGATATGGTTAATCTTGAAAGAATCTTAAAGCTTAACATCTGGGTAGACTTCTACACAAAAGATGGTGAATCAGCTCTGATGAAAGCAGTTCAAGGCGGAAAGAAAGCTGCTGTAGATCTTCTGATTGCTAAAGGTGCTGACGTGAATCTTCAGGATGCTGCTGGAAATTCTCCACTTCACCACCTTGCTAAGAATCTTAATAATAAGATTGAAGATGTACTGACTTCACTGGTTGCCGCTAAAGCGAACCTGGAAGCGAAAAACAATGCAGGCGAGACACCACTCATGGTGGCGACAAGACTTAAGAATGTTGCTGGTGTGAAGATCCTGATTAAAGCTGGTGCATCGATGGTTGCTTCCCAGAACTAAGACTTAAAAAAATCAGATAAAAAAAAGGGTCCTAAATGGGCCCTTTTTTTATTTTAATGAACGTGTTCGACTGCTTCTTCGACATCATGATGAAGATGTTCAATCTTCTTCAGATCAAAATTCTCATCCAGGCATTTCTCAGGAGGAGGTGGAAGATTCAAAGTTCTTCCTAATGAAGACTCCATGTTCTTTACGATGATTTCCTCATAGAGAGGATAAATCGTATCGTCTTCATAACCTTTCATGATTGAGTTCTTGTATGGGCGCCAACCTGGAGTTGTGCCTGAGTCACATGATCCGCCTCTGTATAATCCAAGAAGCTGCGAT
>JBEIQF010000332.1:0-3701 GCA_040376635.1 Halobacteriovoraceae bacterium | reverse complement strand
TTTCTTGCGAGCATGCCTGACAAAGTTCTTTCACGATTATCGTTACGAACAGAATCGGTATCAAGATTCAGAGGGTCATTGTAGTTCGGATGTCGAGCATTCCACCTGAAGTTTCTTAATGACTGGACTGGATTATCGTAATGATCCACAACTTCAAAGAGATTTTTAAAGACTCCTGAATGCATGTAGGGAGCAGTCACACCGACATTTCGCAGAGGCGGCACACGGAATGAATAGGAGCCGGCACCAGGATCATCTGCGCCAATTTGTGGAACTCCGATATTCTCGAGAGAAAAGTTAGTGAAGAGATTTCCATTATGACAAAAAACGCAGTTTGCTTTTGTATGAAAGAGAACAGCTCCGCGTTTCATTCTTTCCGTCAGGACTTCTTTTTTACCTTTGAGATAAAGATCCCACAGAGAGTTTGATCCCTCAAAGTGATGACGAATAAGTTCGGCCATCGCATTTCCAACGTGACCAATATTGAAATCAGTGGCACCGGGAAAAGCTTCCGTGAACATTTTTTTATAGGTTGCCTTGAAAGGTCCTTCAAAGATTTTTTTCATCACAAGATCCCATGCTTCGATCTTTGTGAGTTTTGACTCTTTACCGAGCATTTCTTCGGGAGAAGTCAGAGGGAAAATCGCCATGACCGCCAATGTTGATTCAAAAGTTGAAGCAACTGTTTTCATCTCAGGATTGGCACCATTAAGTTTTGGTTCTGGTGTTAACCAGTGACCATCGCGCGTTTTAGAAACTCGTCCATCCCAGAAGAGACGGTTATAGCCGGGAATTCCGGCATTGTAGATAGATTGAGTGTGACGACCTAAAACCAAAGCATCTTTCTGAACACGCTTGTCACCAATTCCGTCAGCACCTTCACCCAAACCAAGTGGAAGATTATCGCCTGAGAATCCACCCAATGAGTGACAGCTCTGGCAGCTCGTATTGTTTTTTCCGGAGAGGTTTTTGTCGTAGAAAAGTTTGAACCCCAGATCGTAAAGGGCCTTTCGTTTAGCGGGAACCTCGAGGGCCTTGTACCTGAATCTTTGAATATAATGATCCAGATCTGTCTGCGCGAATGAGGGGGTAATCACAGCAAATAGAGTGAGGAGGAGGAACATGTTTACCTTTTTCAGAATAAATAGGTAAGAATCATAGAGTTTGACATATCAAACTTCAAGCGTAAAAATAGCGCAACCCTGCGTTATTACCGACTTTTAGGAGTCTTTTTCAGGGTTTTGAAGTAAGATCAATCATTCAAATTTCTCTTCGATAGGAGTGCCCTGTGGGACGTAAATGGAACAACATTAAAATGAAAAAAGCCGCGCAAGATAAATTGCGCTCGCAAAGTTACACAAAGGTTCTTCGCGAAATTCTCATGGCCGTGAAAAACGCCGGCAATGCTGAACCCGATTCAAACTTCGCTCTTAAAATTGCTCTTCAAAAAGCAAAAGATAATAACGTTCCACGCGACAACGTAGAAAAAGCAATCAAGAAAGGTCTTGGGCAGGATGGTGCTGTTGTTGAAGAAATCAACTATGAAGGTTACGGCCTTGATGGTGTGGCAATCTTCATCGAAACAACAACTGATAACCCGACTCGTACTGTGAGTAACGTTCGTTCATACTTCAATAAGTATGGCGGCTCACTTGGTACGCCAGGATGTCTTCAGTTCGTGTTCGAGCACAAAGCTATGTTCACGATCAAAGAAGAAGATATGAAAGGCATGTCGACGGATGATCTTATGATGGAACTCATCGATTACAACATTGATGACGTTGAATCAGAAGATGGATACGTAACGGTGAAAGGTCCAACAGACGCTTACCACGGAATCTACAAGAAGCTTGATGAACTCAAAATCAAGACTGAAGACTCTGGTCTTGAAAGACTTCCGCTTAACACGAAAGAAGTGACTAAAGAATCATACGATAAAATTCAGAAGCTCATCGACGTGCTTGAATCAGATGATGACGTGACAAAAGTTTATCACAATCTAGAGTGGAACGAGGCTTTTGCCGAGTAACTCTCTAAAGGAGAACAAGGATGTTTAACTCAGAAATTATCGGCTGTGGAATGTATGTACCTCCGGGAGTTGTGACGAATCACGACCTCTCGAAGATGATGGACACGACTCATGACTGGATTATCCAGCGCTCTGGTATTGAAGAAAGACGTTGGGTTGCTCCGGAAGTTTCTACCACTGACTTAGGTCTTGAAGCAGCTGAAGCGGCCATCAAAAACGCTGGGATCGATAAAAAAGAAATCGATTGTATTCTGTTCGCTACCATTTCTCCGGATCACGATTTCCCAGGGAACGCTTGTTTCCTCCAGCCAAAACTTGGTCTGACGGATATTCCGGCGATTGATGTTCGCCAGCAGTGTTCTGGATTCATCTATGCGATGAGTATCGCTGATGCCTTCATCAAATCTGGTCAGTATAAAACGATTCTCGTTGTTGGTGCCGAAGTACACTCTAAGGGCCTTGATAAAACGACTAAGGGTCGTGATACAGCGGTTCTTTTTGGAGACGGCGCTGGTGCCATCATCATGAGAAGAAAAGAAGTGAAAGACTGTGTAAAAGAATCTTTCGTCTGGTCGACTCACTTGTTCGCTGAAGGCCAGAATGCAAAAGAGCTTTGGGTTTCTGCTCCTGGTTCTGCTCTCGGACCGGACAGAATGAGCCATGCTCAGATTGAAGAGGGACTAAACTTCCCCTACATGAACGGTAAAAAAGTTTTCGCGAATGCTGTCAGACGCCTTTGCGAATCAACGATGCTTGCTCTTGAAACAAATAAACTGAAACTTGAAGACATCGATTTATTCTTGTTCCACCAGGCGAACATGAGAATCAATCAGATGGTTGCTCAGGAACTAAAAATCCCTGAAGAAAAAGTTTTCAATACGATTCAAAAATTCGGTAATACAACTGCAGCAACAATCCCAATCGGAATGGCAGAAGCAGTCAGAGCTGGAAAACTTAAAAAAGGTTCTCTGGTTTGTAGTGCTGTGTTTGGTTCTGGATTTACGTGGGCAAGTTCAGTTTATCGTTGGTAATTTTTTGTTGATCTCTCCGGTCGTCTCAAAGTGCGGTCGGAGAGTGACTAAGGTAGAGTGCTCGTGGAATGTTTCGCTGAAAGTGCTCGATAGAATTGGGCAGAATATGTTTCAACACTTGGGCCGTTCAGAATGAATAGTTCATTCAAATACCAGCCATTGAACGCATTCAAGTTTAAATTAACGTTGGCCTGGCCGTTGAATTTCAACATAACGATTTTTTTCTGATTGAGTCCGGCCGTTCCAAAGTTTCCGGTGCCGGCAGTAGTCTGTACCCAGATTGTTCCATTGTAATATTCAGCGCAGTTTCCGCAGTTTGCTCCCACACTCATAGTCCCACCAATACTTAAGGCCACATCTGAACCGATTCCGTCAAACATGATTGATCCAGGTGATGTTCCTTTGGTAGTCAGGACAAGATAGACATGTGAGAAATCTGCAAAATCACTTGAGAAGGTAAGACTATTTGCCCCAGATACAAAATCAACTCTCTTGGGAGATCCATTCCATCCAAGAGATCCCGTGATGATACCGTTAAAGTTTTGTATGAGATCGAGAAATTGATTCAGAGTAGTACCAGATGATGTTCCATAGGTTCCGTAGTTTGTAGGATCATACCAATGATCAACTCCGTATGGCGC
>JBEIQF010000048.1:0-13851 GCA_040376635.1 Halobacteriovoraceae bacterium | reverse complement strand
CAAACAAAGAAAATTGTAAATCACTTGAAAGGGCCAGTTCATAGGCCTCAGCATCTGTTTCAGCACAGATGATATGTACTCCGAGCATTGCATATGGTTTTGAGAGCCATTTTGATGGACGGAAGTATTCACGATAAAGACGAATGATTTCGAGGGCCGGTAGTTGCGAGAAGTGTTGGGCAAAAGCATAAGGAAGACCGCGATCCCCGGCCAGCATTGCTCCAAAATCACTGGAGCCGAGGATCCAGACCTCAGGCATTTTGACTTTGGCAGGAATAGCCTCAACACCAGCATGCATGGGAATGGATTCATCATTCATCCAATTCATGAGATACGTGAGCTGATCCGGAAAATCATCTGCAGAAAGTCCTCTGACAGAGCGAAGAGCGTGTGATGCTTTTGTTCCTGATCCAGGTGCGCGACCTAAACCAAAATCAATCCTGCCTGGATAAAGCGCTTCCAGAGTCCTGAAAACTTCGGCCATGTGAAGAGTCGCGTGATTGGGAAGCATGATGCCTCCAGAACCAACTCGGATATTTTTTGTATGAGAAGCTACGTGAGCGATCAAAACTTCCGGAGCGGAACTACCGATACCGGCCATGTTGTGATGTTCGGCCATCCAGTAACGGTAAAAGCCTGCGTTGTCAGCAAACTGAGCAAGACTCGTTGTATGTTGGAAGCTTTCCGAGGGAGTTTGATTCGAGAGAATGGGACAGAGGTCGAGAATCGATAATTTCATTCCCTCATTTTACGGGATAATCTTCGAATAATCATCAAAGATAAAGGCATTTGGTTTTTCTTCGCCTCTCACGTAACCGCGGAACATGGTTTCAGTCGAGAAAGTCATGGAAACATTACCATCCCGATCAACTGCTATGACTCCGCCAGTGCCACCGAGCTTGATCATTTTTGATTTCATCACTTCATACGTGGCCGATTCAAGACTGATGCCTTTGTATTCCATGAGTGCAGAAATATCGTAGGCCGTGCAAAGCCGCATGAAAAATTCACCGTGTCCTGTTGATGAGACAGCACAAGTGGCGTTGTTGGCGTAACAACCGGCGCCGATGATCGATGAATCACCAATGCGACCGAATTTTTTATTATTCATTCCACCCGTAGATGTAGCAGCTGCAAGATTTCCGTGAATGTCTCTTGCAACAGCGCCGATCGTTCCAAGATTAAGTTCAGTTGTGTCTTCGTTTTTTAGTTTCTGCCAGCTGTCCCAGCGATCTTGCGTGAAAAAATATTCAGGCGGCACAATGTCAAGACCCTGAGCTTTGGCAAAATCTTCAGCACCTTTTCCCACGAGCATCACGTGTTCGGTTTTTTCCATTACAGCACGTGCAGCTGTGACCGGGTTTTTGATGTTCGTGACAAAAGCAACTGCGCCAGCAGTGAGATCTTTTCCACACATAATCGAAGCATCAAGTTCATTGGTGCCAGCGTGAGAGAATACAGATCCTTTACCGGCATTAAAGAGAGGACAATCTTCCAGTATTCTCGCGGCCTCTTCTACGACATCAAGTGCAGAAGCACCTTTGAGTAGAAGTTCCTGTCCTTTAAGAAGAGTTGCCGTTAAGGCCTCTTCAAAAATTCTTTCTTTCTCGGGTGTGAGTTCCTTTCTGTAAGTTCCTGCACCACCGTGAATCGCGAGTACCGGGGTCTTTGTCATCTGTTTCCTCCGGCCCTCATCATACTGTGATTTTTATTTTGATTCACCGTCTTTTGCTTCATGCGAACTGGAAAAAGTTTTCTGCAAGTACCGCACTCAGGTGCAACGCCATACATTCCTTTCATCCACGCACGACGATAAACGACATTCGTGTTTTCGCATTTTGGACAACTCGTATAAACTTTTAGGCCTTTGTTAACTACATACCACTCAGAAACAGATTCAGTGTCGTATAACATTTTTTCTCCTTCAGTTTGAATTGCGATTACCTAAGTATTGGCCAAAGGAAAAAGTCATGACAACTGTATTTTTCATTCGAAGAATTCTTTGTTATGCGTGAATTGTGATGCAATGATTGCGATGAGTGAGCGCTCTGTGAGAGCGCTCAGAGTTAGTGAAAGTGTTAGTAAGAATATGAGGAGAATTGAGACGTTTATTATTTAGAAGCAATGCCTTTTTTACATTTGCTCTGCTTTTTCATCTTCTGCTTCTTTCTTTTCCCGTTCTAATCGGTCAAAAAAAATATACTCACCTTCGCGATCATAAGGCCCGCTCATGAAAGTATTTTCCACGCCAGTTGAATCTTGTTGTTCTTGTTTTTGTTTTTCTATCGCCGGTTTATTCTCCACTTCAGGTGGTGCTACCTGGGCCAGGAGAGAGAAAGAACTTAATAATAGGAGAGTCGTAAAGATTGTTTTCATAGAAACCCCTTTTGGGCATTCTAGAGTGATGGCCATCAATTATCCCCTGAAGAACTCCCGAAGATTTTTTTGCCCTGCCTAACTTACGTCTAAAGCGAAAAATTGCTTCGGGTGTTAAGTTATCCGTATGAGCATTTCACGGGCGATGAAAGAGAAGTTTGAGGCATTTGATCTTGAAGATAAGGATCGAATCATCCGTATGGGCTGGGAAGATCGCACTCCCTATGAGGCGATTACCGCGCAGTTCAATCTTTCGCCTTCAGAGCTGGTCCACTTTATGCGATGGGCCCTGCCTGAAAATAACTTCAAACGCTGGCGTAGAAGAGTTTTTGAGCAAGGTAAGCTGAAGAACAAACCTCACGATGATTATCGTTTTAAATGCAAATCACAGCGTATGGATGGCAGTACGAAGAACTATAAGTAGTTTGATGGTCCAGAGAATGGTTCGGATCCAATTCGATTGAATCAGTCTCTCCACAAGCTCGGGTGAGTTGTTCAGAAGTTTCTTATGCAGGGGAACCTGGATAAATGCCGTCGAGAGCCAGATTAATCCAACTATCCCAATCAGAATTACGTTCTTTTGCATAACAGTCACAATTAATTCACCAGTCATCAGGGGAATCACGACCCATGAAATTCTATTCTGATGATGGAGCATGCATTCGCTGAAATTCTGGAAAGCAAGTTTGAATGACGGATAGATCAGTAGCTGCACCAGCCAGATGAGTGTGAAGAGCGCACCAGAAAGGGCCAATTGAAAAACATCCAGGATTGTCATATCGGAAGGATAACTCTGATAATGATTCCACCAGCAAGATCCCTTTGCAGGAATAAATCTCCTTTATAAATCGTAAGAGCGCGTTTAGCGACTTCCATACGGCGGTCAAAACTCGCAGCTGAGATTTCTACATTGGTGTTAGCGACCATCTGTGTGTGGAAAGTGATATAAACTTTATCATCTTCTTTTCTGCAATCAATGTTGATGCCCGTTGCATATTCAGCATGAATGATAGAGTGAGTGATGATGTTTGTTAAAACACAGTTCTGGAAAAGCCAGCTGTTCACTTCCACCTTCACATCTTTAAAACTTTCTGGATCGTAAGTAACTTTTAAAGATTTCTTCTCAATCAAATCCTGAAGGGATCTCAATTCTCTTTCAAGAAGTGGAAGTACTTCCTGAACCATGATCTCCATTTCTTCCCCTGTATAAGCAAGAGTCTGTAGGAGTTCAATCTGCTCAATAAGATTTGAAACAAAGGTAATGTTCTCAGTTGAACCAATTTTATAAAACTCATTCTGAAGATCAATGAGTTTTGCGAGTGCTTCTTTAGATGTAAGTCTCAGAAGGATGCTGATGTCCTGAAGCTGGTGGCGTGCCGCTTTTCTCTGGTAAAACAGCTTGAGGAGAAGAGTTATTAGGGCCGCAGGAATAAAGGAGAAAAGGAAAATAATGTACCAAGGAAATGAGATGTGTGACTTGGCGTCTTTTCTCCAGCTTAAAAACTCTAACTCTCGACCGAAAAGATTAATCTTTCTTTCGTAAAATTTTTGTCTTTTTTCAGGGCCGACACCTGTAGCGAAATAAGGAATTCCTGTTTCAATATCACGGATAATCAGATCGTATGTCTTGAGGAATTCTTCGAGTTTAAACTCAGTATCAAATCGGGCCGTGCTCATCACTGGGGCAAACCAGCCTTTGTGGACGCCTTTTTTCGTTTTGATAGGAATGTAGAAAACAAAACCCTGTTGTCCCTGAAAAAGTGGGAATGGTGGGGAGAACCAGTATGCTTCATCTTTCGCTAGTGATTTTTTGAGGAGTCCATAGTTCTGCGAAACTTTGCCTTTAGCTCCTGAGTTTTCCTGATGAGGAAAAACACTGATAATTCTTCCTTCATGATCAAGCAAGTTCAGTCCAAGAATGTCTTTATTCAATTGCAGGAGATTCTGAGCGAAGGGGCTCGTCTCCATCTGCATTCCGTTTTCAAGCGCGAAATAATCTGAACCGATGTATCCAATGCTTAGAGGAAGTTTGAGAAAAAGGTTAAAACGGTCCTTAATGTGTTCCTGAATGATTTTTGACTGCTGGGCATCGTGACGATCTTCTTCGCGATTGAGCCAATAAATGGACTGCAGAATAACCGCATAGGAGAGGATGAGAGCGACCGGAAAAATGATATATAATTTTTTATTCATCAGTCTTCCGGTCTCAAGCGACTAGGCGTGAGAACTCTCTCCGTGTTTTTTATTCCATTGAACTGAAGACCAAAGAGAGACTGCGATAAACGCAGCACCAATCAGTCCAGTGAAGACTTCAGGGATATGTGTAATTGTTCCAGCGAACATGATCACTGAAAGCATACCGATCGCATAGAATGCACCATGCTCAAGATAACGGTATTCAGCAAGAGTACCTTTATCAACAAGCATGATTGTAAGTGAACGCACGAACATCGCACCAACACCAAGACCGATCATGATGATGAAGAGGTTGTTTGTGATAGCGAATGCACCAACAACACCGTCGAAAGAGAATGAAGCATCAAGAACTTCAAGATATAGGAACATACCCATTGAAGCTTTATGAAGGTCAAGCTGTTCAGTCTCATCAGGTGATTGAAGGAAAGCACCAACACCATCAACAGCAACATAAGTAAGAACACCCCAGATACCACTCACGAGGAATGTCATCTTGTCTGCGTCTTTCTGGTAAGTCGAGAAAACATAAATAGCGATAAGAGCTACAGCGATCTCTACGGCCTGCATTCGGCCTAGTTTTGCGATTGGTTTTTCGATGATGCTGATCCAATGAACATCTTTTTCTTCTTCGAAGAAATATTTGAGGGCCACAAGCATAAGGAAGGCACCACCATAAGCGGCAATGCTCACATGAGCAGATAGCATGATCTGAGCATACTCATCCGGCTTCGTTGCGGCCATCACGAGAGCATCAATCGGGTTGATCCATGCCATGACACCAACAAGAATAAGCGGGAATACGAGACGCATACCGAATACTGCAATCGCAATACCCCAAGTTAAAAAGCGGTGCTGCCAAAGGGGAGTCATCTTTTTAAGAACGATCGCGTTTACAACAGCGTTATCGAAAGAAAGAGAAATCTCAAGCACACACAAGACCGTTGTCAGGAAAAGAGCTGACCATGCACCGGCCATTGTTCCCGAATAGTAATGACCTACAAAAAAGGCGGCAACTCCACCCATTAAAGAAAGTATGATCGAGCCCTTGAAGTACTTCATGTAGTCTTGCATTGATGTTTCCTGATAGTTGTTAGCTTTAGGAGTATCTTTCAACACGCATGGTTTTTCCACTATTTTTATAGACATGCGGCTATTCAATTGCAGATTGTCGTCCTTAAGCTCGTGGTACCTAACCAGGAGAACTAAATGAAAAAATCATGTCTCTTTGTCCTAGCACTTTCACTCCCACAAATAGTCCAGGCCGCCCCTGACATTGATATCGATCGCGCATGGGCCAGAATCTCTGACCCTTTAATCATGAGTACGACGTTTAACCGCAATTTTTCGGAGCTACCGCTTTCAGGATCGGCGGCAGATAAACAAAAGTACTGGTCGAGTGACTATTGGGCCCGCTACAAAGGCGGGATCAACTACCGATGGAATGCTTTGCGTCCTTCAGGATTTAATCTCATCTCTCCAACTAAAGCACAGGCCATGTCCATGACCGAGACTCAATTGAGGCGTCTTGCCCCCAGCGAAAAATGGGATTTGTATATCGGACGTTACGATTACCCCACCAAACGGGAAGTTAATAATTACGCCAGTCCGAATCGCCCGACCTGGGAAGGGATTTGTGACGGCTGGGCCGGAGCGGCCTTGAATCACGATGAACCAACACCCATTGTGGTCACAAACCCTGATGGAATTCAGGTTCCATTCGGTTCATCGGACATCAAAGGGCTACTTAGCTGGTACTACGCTAAAAAATGGGCCGGCGGTTATGCGATGATGGGTTACCGCTGTAATGGTTCAAACCCGGGCTACGATCGCTGTACCCAGGACATGAACGCAGGATCGTTTCACATCGTGCTTGCCAATAAACTGGGAACAGATGGGAAATCGTTCATTGCAGATATCGATCGCGGGCGTGAAGTCTGGAACCATCTTGCTTATCGATTCTCTTCAAGTGTTCGCGCCCGAAACCTTCCGCCTCTTTCAACTTCGGCGCGAGGAACAGTTGAACTCGTGAGAGTGAGATCAACTGTGAGTTATGTGTTTTTGGTTGCGCGAAATACGTGGGAACCAGTTTTAGGAACTCCAAGACAGGTCCTTCGCACAAGAACGTATGATTATTATCTGGACCTGGATGCCTCCGGAAAAATCATCGGAGGTGAATGGATTTCGACCACACGACCGGACTTTTTATGGCTAGAGAGAAAAGTGACTTCGTTCGGTGGACTCTTTTCAAAACTTCCGACTCTCTTGAAAGAGACACCGGTAGAAGAAACAGAAATTCAACCTGAGGATGTGTTGGCAGAATTTTAAGTAGAATGAGGGAGCGGGTGACTGCTCCCTTCTTTTTTCAGGAAGCGCGACAGGTATTTGGCCGTGACGCTTTTTTTGTTCATGGAAAATGCTAATGGAGTTCCCTCGGCGACGATCGTTCCACCTTCATCTCCGGCACCTGGCCCCATATCGATGATCCAGTCACTTTCAGCAATGACTCTCATATCATGTTCAACAACGATCACCGTGTTGCCGGCGTCGACGAGTTTATTTAATTGAGCGAGTAGTTTTTCTACGTCAGCGGGATGAAGTCCGGTCGTGGGCTCATCAAGAACATAAAGTGTGTCGCCTTTGGTGATTCTCTGAAGTTCAGTCGCAAGCTTAATCCTTTGTGCTTCACCACCAGAGAGCTCGGTCGCAGGCTGTCCCAGGCGAAGATAACCCAGTCCCACGTCACGGAGAGTTTCAAGGCTTCGGGTAATCTGAGATTCTTCCATGAAAAAGTCATAGGCCTCATCTACCGTGAGTCTCAAAACTTCAGCGATATTTTTATCCTTGTATTTCACTTCAAGGGTTTTGTTGTTGAAGCGAGTTCCCTCACATACCGGACAAGGTGCGTACACACTTGGCAGGAATAAAAGTTCAACCATGACAAATCCTTCGCCCTGACAATTTTCACATCGTCCCTTAGGCACATTAAAAGAAAATCTTCCCGCATCATACTTCCTGGATTTCGACATTTTGGTTGCAGCAAATATTTTCCGGACATAATCAAAGAGACCAGTATAAGTTGCTAGATTTGAGCGGGGAGTGCGGCCGATGGATTTTTGATCAACCTGAACAAGTCGTGTGATATTTTCCATGCCGTGAACGATGTGACCGCTCTTTGTTTCCACAGTTGTATTTTCTAAATCAAGAAGTTCAGTTTCCTCGGGGACAATGTCGTGACCAAGATGATTGGAAACAAGTTCAATCAGGATCTGACTCACAAGAGTTGATTTACCTGATCCCGAAATCCCTGTCACGGCCGTGAGGACTCCGAGTGGAAACTCGGCATCGAGATTAATTAAATTATTGCGTGAGAGTTCCGCAAGCCTGAGCCACTTCTCTGGTTTTCTATATTGATTCTTTATCTCAGGGCCCTGATGAAAAATGTATTTTGCTGTTTGCGAGGATTTTATCTTTTGAAGACCTGTGAGGGGTCCTGAATAAAGAATCTCTCCACCTTTCTCTCCGGCCTTCGGTCCCACATCTACAATCCAGTCGGCCTCATGAATGACATCAATTTCATGTTCCACTACAAAGATCGAGTTACCCTGACTTTTTAATTTCTGGAAAGCTCGAAGGAGAGCTTCCGTATCCGACGGGTGAAGTCCCGCCGAAGGTTCATCCAGCACGTAAACTACACCGAAGAGATTTGATCTCACTTGGGTTGCAAGACGAAGTCGTTGAAGTTCTCCAGGAGAAAGTGTCGGTGTACTTCTTTCAAGGGAAAGGTATCCAAGTCCAAGATCCAGGAGCACATCAATTCTCGCGATAAGATCTTCTGCGATGGTATGAGCAACTTTATCCTTGATGGAGTTTTCTTTTTTTGTGACGGAAGGTTCAAGAACTTGTCTTAATTTTTTTAGAGGCAGTTCAGCTATTTCACCGATGTCATATCCTTCAAAAGTAACGGAGAGGGATTCCTTACGTAGACGTTTGCCTTTGCACTCAGGGCAAAGGGCGCTGACCATGTAGCGTGAGACACGTTTTTTCATGAGGGGACTTTGAGTTGTCGCAAATGTCGTTAAGATATATTTCCGCGCACTCGAAAAGTTTCCGTGATAACTCGGCTCCATTTTGCTTTTCATCGCGGCCTTTACTTCATCACGCTCAAATCCTGCGAAGACCGGCACCGAAGGTTGTTCATCCGTGAAGAGAATCCAGTCACGGTCTTTCTTAGGAAGTTTCTTCCATGGTTTATCAATATCAAAACCAAGTGTAACGAGCATGTCTTTTAAATTCTGGCCGTGCCATGCCGGTGGCCACGCTGCAATCGCGCGATCACGAATGGAGAGTGAATCATCCGGCACCATGGATTTTTCGGTGGCATCGTAGACCCGTCCGAGTCCATGACAGTGGGGACAGGCACCCTGAGGAGTATTGGGTGAGAATCCTTCAGCATAAATGATAGGTTGCTTTGCGGGATATTTTCCTGCTCGTGAATAAAGCATGCGAAGTAAGTTTGAAAGTGTTGTCACACTTCCAACTGATGACCTTGTTGAAGGTGATCCACGTTGTTGCTGAAGAGCAACCGCCGGAGGAAGGCCATCGACTTCATCCACATCCGGAACTGACATCTGATTGAAGAGTCGTCGCGCATAAGGTGAAACTGATTCGAGGTACCGTCTCTGGGCCTCAGCATACAGTGTTCCGAAAGCGAGGGAAGATTTACCTGAGCCAGATACGCCGGTAAACACCACCAGAGAGTCTCTAGGAATCTCGACATTTATATTTTTCAGGTTATGTTCTCGTGCTCCGCGAACGCGGACGAATCCCTTTTTCATCTCTCTATTATGATGACTCTCAGATTGCTCATCAAGGTGCACCAAAGCTTTAGTTTTTATGTTTGCAATATAGTCTGTCACAAAAATGATCGACGAGCGTCTTTCCTGAAAGCATAATAATAGTGGTCTGGTCGCAAAAGGATTAAAAAATGAAAATGTTTATTCTTGGTTTTATTCTCGTAACTGGTTTTGCTTTTGCCCATGAGCATGGTCATGAACTTCCTCTGACAAATTATGTGAAAATGCAGGAAACTCTTGCTGCCGATAATTTCAAGGACTCTCTGGCCCTTCATCAAGTCATTTGCGGAAAAGAACTCCAGAATTTCAAAGGTTCTTATAAGGACTGTGGAAAGACGTTCAAGACAATTGAAGAACTTCGCACTTCATTCAAAAAACTTTCTGATGTTTACATGGCCCATGGGAATAAAAGAGAAATGAATGACCTTCAGAAGGCGAGTTGCCCGATGGCAGAAGCAAAATGGGTGCAGAAGAAAGGCGAGTTAAGAAATCCGTATTACGGCAAATCAATGCTTGAGTGCGGAGAAAAAATTTAATGTTCCTTCTTCTTTGTCATTACAAGAAGCCACTCGAAGAAGTGGATAAATGTCTTGCTGCCCATCGAGATTACTTAAAAGCAAAAGTCGAAAGTGGGGAACTTGTGGTCGCTGGCCGCAGGAACCCACGTTCCGGCGGCATTCTAATTACCACTCACAAAAATCTCGATGATGCTAAAGCATTCGCTGCCAATGATCCGTTCTCGATTCATGATGTTGCTGATTTTGAGATTATCGACTGGACTCCGACCGTGATGGGCGATCTCAGTCTTTTGAAGTAAGGATCATCTGGACGTGAGGGATTCCCTCTTCGAGATAATCTTCTGAAATGCGCTTGAATCCAAAATCACTGTAGAATTTTTCAAGATAACTTTGCGCTGAGATTTTTACCGGATGATTTCCGAAGGTCTCGCGCATTTTGATGAGCCCAGTTTTCGTGAGTTCTTTTCCGGAGCCCGAACCCCGACCTTTCTTCGTTGTTAACACTCTTCCAAAAGCACTCTCAGGATATTTCACGCCAGGTGGAAAGGCCCGCAGGTAGGCGATTAGTTCACCCTTATCGTTAAGTCCCATCAGATGCCACGCCTTCTGATCGTAGTTGTCACAATCCACATAGGAGAGTTTCTGTTCTACGATGAAAACTTCTTCACGCACTTGAATGATGTTGTAGAGTTCTTCGAGACTGAGCTCAGTGAACTTTTTCCATTTCCAGATCATGTATTGAGAGTATGAGGATTTTAGGCAAAAAAAAAGCCCCGTTTCACAGGCGGGGCTTTTTTAACCAACAGAAGAAGAAGTTTCGCTGCTTCTTTTTCTGCGGCATTTTTAACAGTGTGACTTAAAGATGAAAAGAACTTTTGCAACAATCTGTTGCAGGGGTTGCATCAGCGCCGGTGTTGCGTTGTGCTAAATCTTAGAAACACATCTTACAGACCCGGTATTTGAACCAGTAAATGGGTTGTAGCCAATGGTTCCAGTATCACCAGTGTAAGTGAGAACCATTCTTCCTTTCGTTGTTGATGTCCAGAAGTACCTTCCGGCCATGTTAGGAAGTGCTTGAATCAGCCATTCACCATAGTGAGAGAATTCATCGGCCGTTGGAAGGCGCCAGTTCACAGGGCCAAGATCTGCGAATTCGGTATTGAGGGAAGGACAAGCAACTTGTGCGCGCTTGTAATCCATCCTGATGGGAAGTGAATCACTCCAAAGAAGTCTCGTTGTGCGGTCATAATAAATTTCAGTGAGGTCAGCTTTTCTCATCACGAGTGACAATCCAAAACGATCTCGCTGGATATAAGAGCAGCTCTCAATTCTTTCTTCGAGTGTTCCGCTGAAACCACAAGGCCTGTTATTGTATGGACGATAAAGGGAATCCGAAACCCAGCGATCAATTACGGACTGATCAGGATTTACCGCCATGAGGTGGGCCACAAGTCTTCTGGAAATTTGTGAAGTCGTATCGCCAAGAGATTTTCTTCTGATGGAATAAACAGCTTCATGAACAAACATCGCTGCTTTGTTCACATTATCTAGCTTATCAAATATTTCCTGAGAGATAAGGACTTCGCCAGAGTTTGTGTAATTGGCGAGCTGCTCAAACTTACATCCGGTTTTTTTTATCGGTGGGAAAGCATCATCTGTAGGCTCAAGTTCATTGCCTTCTGGAATATAGATTGCGTTCTGTTCAATGACATCAATTTCTCTTTGGAGTTTTTTTGAGAAAAGTTCCCATTGAGTAAGTCTTGATTTTGCGACTTCAATTAAATCTTCCACAGTATTTAGATCAACGGCATATGATCTCTTATAAAGGATGCGCCCTTCGTAGATATCGAGGAGTTCCGCCGACGTGATTTTGTTATCGGCATCACGACAGACGATGGAGTAGCCGCCATTGCCTTTATCACCGGCAATTGCCAGAGAGCTCATCATTAAGAAAACTAATCCCCACGCTTTCATATATCTCCTACTGCTTAAACTCATTTACGTTTGATAGAGGGTAGAACTGAATGGCAATCTGATAAACTTCAGTCTTCTCACCCTGCGAGAGAAGAGTTGCCATTTTTCTCCTGAAATCTCTGATGATCAACTTTGCTTCCGGGATTTTTGAAATATCCACAGCAAGTGTCGATGATGAGAAATCTCTGAGATCAATCGAAACAGATTCAATTTTTGTCATGCCTAGTTGAAGTGCTTCTTTATGAGAGTCACGGAGGGCCTGGCTTGAAATATCCTCAGTTGTTTTAACATCTGAATGAACTTTAGAAAGTAAACCTGCCTGATCAATTTCAAGAAGTCCTGCAGTCCGAAGATTGCTGATCACAACATCTGTTCTGTTAGGAGTGAGATCTAGTTTTACGGAAACTTCTTCTTTTGTGCGGTTGAAATCCACAAGATTGAAGAGTTCAAGAACCGCATAATGTTCCCACTCAGCGATGATGCGATAAAAAGAATCATCCAGAAGAACACGGCTGTCTTCTGCTGACACTTTAATCGTATCGAGGGTGGATTTCTTCTGAAGTAAACTCTCTTTAAAGAGGGCCTGCTCTTTAGGACCCAGATTCAGTTTTCTGGCAACGAAGTCAGCATCCTTAAAAGGAAGACCGCGTTTACCATTAATGATCTGGCTCAGTGTTGCCGGGTGGATTCCAATATCCCTGGCATATGCACGCAAGGAATAATGTGGGTTGTTTCGCTGTTTCAGCGATAGACCTTCTCTCATTTTTACTAAGTAGTATGCCTCGGTATTCATAGTGGCCCACCTTGTAGCATAGGATGCTACTCCGTGGGCCACACACATTTACTCTTAACAGAAGCCTGACATTACTTCGGAATCATCTCTGTAAGATTTTCAGGGCCACCTGATGTCACGTGGATATCGTCTTCTAAACGAACGCCTCCAACGTTTAACCATTTGTCTGCTTCTGCCCAGTTAATTTCGCTACTGAATGTAGCACGAGTTTCACTATCACTCAGAAGAGCATTGATGAAGTAACACCCAGGCTCAACTGTCATGAGGTAACCCTCGCGAAGAGGGATATCCACACGAAGTCTTGCGCCTGCGTATTTTTTCGGATTGGGATTATACTTTCCGCCAACATCTCTCACACGAAGGCCAACCATGTGGCCAACTCCGTGAGGGAAGAAAACCGCGACAGCGTTATTCGCAATGGCCTCTTCTGCTGAACAATTGAGGATATTCAGATCCTTTAACCCTTGAGCGATCACTCTCGCTGATGTGAGGTGAACTTCTCTCCATTCCACACCCGGTTTGCAAAGAGCAATAGATTCTGTTTGTGCCTTTAGTACGAGATCATAAAGAGCTTTTTGTTGAGAAGAGAATGTACCGCTCGAAAAGACTCGTGTGATGTCGACACAATAGTCTTCAATATCAGCACCTGCATCGATCAGGACCATCTCTCCCTCTTTAACAATTCGGGAAGTAGGGTGGGCATGAAGGACAGCTGCATTTGTTCCGGTACCGACAATTGAGTCGTAAGGGAATTTTTGGGAGCCAGCTTTCAGGACTGCAGTCTCATACTCAATCTGGATGTCCCTCTCAGAAACTCCGGGACGGATAAAGGCCGGAAGTTTTTGATAACCTTCGGCCGCAATCCCTGCAATTTTTCTCACAAGGGCGATTTCCTGAGCATCCTTTACACGACGAACTTCATTAAACGCTTCAAGAACGCCGTGCTGGTCTTTTGAAGGATCAACACTAAGAGATGTTGGGTTCTGACCTAAATCAAATTTACGGGCAAATTTCTTGCTTGTAAGCCAGTTTGAAAAGTCAGCGATATCTTTTCCAGGAAATGATTCTCCACCACCTTCCCAGATTTTTTCATCACGAGTAACCGGTTGAACAAAATCAACCCAGCCTTCATTTTTAGAGT
>JBEIQF010000061.1:0-12738 GCA_040376635.1 Halobacteriovoraceae bacterium | reverse complement strand
CTCAAATAGCTCAAAATCTCGGCAACCAAAACTCACGACTATAACAGGTAGGATTTATAAACCTCTGAAAAGAGGGGATAAATCCTGTCTCTCTCCCCGGCAAATCTGTTCCATTACATAATAAATTTAAGAAATTAGAGAAAAAGGTCCGATAAAGCCTTTGAGGTCTATGACCATGGATAAGTTTATTTTCGGGAAGAAAATTTTAGCGCAAGTATTAGTGATGAGTTTCATCCTTTCTGGATGCTTGCCTTCTGATATCCCGTCAGCTCAAAAATCAAATCTAGAAGTTCCGGTCCCTAATTGTCCGCTTGGAAATAATTGTGCCGTTGATGGTGAAACCACTGGCGGAGAAACTGCTATCCTTCCTAAAGTAGAAATCAGACATTTAATTGAACCAAATCTTTCAACTGATACTTCGTACTCTACTGGTACCGGTGTTTCTGGTGGCGGTAGTTATGTTCGTAAGCTGACACTTCCAAAAAACTTTGCTGGCCGTTTGTATGTTGCTGGTATCAACATTGGTTCTCTCTCTTCAAGAATTACAAAAGTACGTTTTAAATTTGGTGTGAACAGAGAGTCGGTGACGATTCCTGCAACTGTTGCTCAGGCACCAGGAATTACTCCACAGACTAATATCAGTGTTCTTGTTTTGGATATGCGTTCACAACCTTTCCGCAATATCCGTCTTCCATATGATCTTTTTGACTATAATGATTATGCTTTGAATACTGACGGAACTCTTAACGAAGATCCAACTCAGGATAACCGCAACACCGGTCTTTATTGTCGTGGTTTGAGAGTTGAAGACGATCCGACATTCCAGGGTGTTGGTGCATGTGATGGTCTTCAGACTGGTTCAGGCCAGCCGGAAGAGCAGTGTCTTTATTCGTATGCAAAAGTTCTCGATCAGGGTCTGATTAAATTATCAGGTTCTGTAAAAGTTCCTCTGACACCATCTTTCCCCCAGGTGAAGAGTGTCCTTGGAGCAAACTATTATCAGGATTCAATGTCTCAGAAACTTCTGAAACCGCTTCCTGATCTTATGACAACTGTTTCTGCAAACACTGCGGGCACTCTCAGATTTTCTGATGCTGCATCACCAGTGGGATCATCAGATTCTGTCCTTAGAACATTCAATATTTATGATGGTCTTTCAATCCTCGGCAGTACTTATTACTATCGCGGTCCATACCGTATCGTTAACAGTGTTGACTGGCAGTTCAAGTTCACAAAACTTGATGGACCGAAGAGATTGTTCAAAGAAAATGCATGGGTGAATTACGATTCTACTCTTGGTGGCGCACTTCCTGATGACAACCAGACTTCACCAGTTATTAACAAGCTTTATTACAGTTCATATCTCTTCCCATTAGCTTCGAAGATGGATCTTGGTGCGAATGTTACTCACCTTGCTTCAACTGGACGTGACAGTGTTCGTACGGAACAGAATTTAGCTGTTGCTGGTAAGACGATGTGGATGGATGGAGCAAATGCAAGAGCTCAATCACGTAACACTGATCTTGAGCACGTTGGATCTTGTAACGTTGCTGCTACAATCGAAATCATTGCGAAAGACGATAACAACGTAGATTACGTTGTCTCGACAGCTAACGATGTAAAACTTCAGTTAGTACGTCCTACTCAACATAGCACTGACTCAGGTAACGAAGTTCTTTATACAAACTATAAGAGCTGTACGAACAATGAAACGTGCGGTGGCTCTGAATGTTGTTTTAACAACCGTTGTTGGGATCAGACTCTTGTGTCTCAATGTTTTGATTCATCATCAAATCAGGGTAACAAGATCATCGGCGAAAGCTGCGTATCAGATCTTGAATGTTCAAGCTTGTGCTGTAACCGTACAAACGGTCAGTGTGCTCCACACAATACGATCTCAAATCCGGCCGTACTTTGTAGTAAACCAATCGGGGATTTCTGTATCGCCAAAGAATGGTGTGCTAAATCGACTGTCGTAAAATGTTATGTGGTGAAAACCGGAACAGATACTTCAGGTAATACGACCTGCCGTCAGCAGTGTTATAACACCCAGGAGTATGGTGACTGTAAGGCCGGAACTTGCGTTCCACCATTCCAGGAAACCATCCCATCGTTCGATCCGGATGCTGAAGGTGCCTGTGACGGCGCTATAACGGCTCCCAACTTTTAACCATTGATACCTCCATTTCTTCGGGGCATAATAGGGTCACTAAAGAGGAGCCTTACTCATGTCATTACCTGATCTTCAGGATTGTGTTCTTGATCATATAGCGATCGCTGTAAAAAGCATTTCTACGGCTAAGAAAGTGTATGAAGACATGGGTCTTGTGTTCGCCCCGGAAATTGAAGAAGTAAAAGATCAGAAAGTTTTCACTGCATTTGCTCATGTTGATACAAACGCTCACATCGAGCTTCTTGAACCAACTTCAACTGAAAGTACAATTCATCAGTTCATTGAAAAAAAAGGTGAGGGCATTCACCACCTTTGTTTCAAAGTTCCGGATGTTGTGGCGAAGACAAATGAACTGAATGCAAAAGGCTATAAGTTCATCTACCCTGAGCCGAGAATCGGAGCAGGCGGGTGTCTTGTGAATTTCATGCATCCAAAATCAACTGGTGGAGTTCTGATTGAACTCTCACAGAGGCCATCAAAATGAACCAGGTCTACACGCCACCATTCACAAAAGTTAACAAAATTATCGTCTGGTCTACAGGCGCATGTTTTATTGTCGCCACAATTCTTAAGGCGATTGGTGCATTTTCTCTCGTCGATATTCTTGGTCTTTCGGCCAATGGATTATTCCGCGGGATGATTTTCCAGCTCTTCACTTATCCGTTTGTTGAAACAGACATTTTGAGAGTTGTATTTAACTGTCTTGTTGTGTGGTTGATTGGTGCTGAGCTTGAACAGAAATGGGGACAGAAAATCTACATCAGATTTTTGCTTCTCACGGTTGTTGGAGTGGGGCTCATCTACACACTCGTCAATCTTCTCTTCTTTTTTGGTACGCCAAATTACTACGCATCTCTTCACGGACTTTCTGGAATTAACTTCGCGCTCTTGATTGCATACGCGATGCTTTACCCGGATCGCCCGATGGCCTTCATGATGGTTTTCCCGATGAAAGCGAGAACGTTTTGCTGGATTCTTGCCGGAATGGAAGTCTATTTTGCGGTGATTTCTTCCATCCGCAGTTCTTGGGCACACCTTCTGGCCATGGGGATCAGCTTCCTGATTATCCATTTCCAAAGCAATCCGCTGATCAAAAAGGCCCTCCATACATCGTTCAAACCCCGTTCAACCGGGAAAAAGCACCTGTATGTGGTGAAAGATGACGATCAAAAGCCACCAAAATACTGGCAATAGCATTGCTGACTAGCGTTATCTGTTGATTATTCCATTTCCCAATGGTACAAAAAGTTTCGTTTTTTAAAGTGAGGAATCCATGAAATTAAGACTAGCTCTTGAAGAGAAACTATTAGACGTACGTGTACGTGACCGTCTACTTGCTGAAGGCAAAATTACAAAAGAAGAAGTGAAGAAGTTTCTTGATGGTCTTGCTGACGAGACAAAAAACGCTGTTCCGCTTGATCAAGACGAAGCTAAAAATCTTCAGTAATTTTCTGATTAAAATCTAAAAGAGTCCCACTTGTTCGGAAGAGTAAGTGGGATTTTTTTTTGGTGTGATGGTTACTGAACGACGAATCCTGAGAAGTAGATCTGCTTAATCACTGGTGGTTCACCAAGTTTCTCATTCACTCTTTTCTTGATCTTATTTTCCAAAAGAATTTTTCCTGTCACAGAATCAAGTTCATCCGGCTCCAGGTGAGAAGCGATTTCCACAACAACATCTTTGAAGATGTATTCAGAAGCTTTCACGATTTCTTTTTGTTCTTCAGTGAACGTCAGAACGTTCATCTCGATATCCAAGTAGCGAAGTCTGGTATTGCGTGAGTGAAGGTTTACGACGAACTTCTTAATCGGAACTGCCTGAACCTGAGTCTGAGCAATGGCATCGTCTTTGAGTTTCTGGGTTTCAGCGGCCTGATTAGTTGCCTCTGGCTTGATCACATTATGGGAATAGAACACGAGTCCAGCACCAGCAAGGACTACAGCGAGATTCACAATGATCAGGATCTTTTGAAGCATGGATTAATGATAACACTAAGTGCAGAAATTAAAAGGGGCTCTTACGAGCCCCTTATCGATTAAAGATATTTGTCGAGTTGTAGCGGAGTGAAAGGAAGGTCCAAGTCTTGAGCTACTTGCTCATACACTAGTTTCCCTTTGTAGATGTTCACACCAAGACGAAGGTGTTTATCTTTCATGATCGCGCGGTCAACACCGTCACGAGCAAGAAGACGAGCATACTTCAATGTTACGTTTGTAAGAGCAAACGTACTCGTTCTAGCTACTGCACCTGGCATGTTAGCAACACAGTAGTGAACTACGCCATCAACTACGAAAGTAGGATTTTCGTGAGTTGTAGCTTTACAAGTTTCAATACATCCACCCTGGTCAACAGCGATATCTACAACTACAGAGCCTTTAGACATTTTAGAAATCATTTCACGAGTTACTAGTTTAGGAGCTTTTGCACCTGGAACAAGAACTGCGCCGATAACTAAGTCAGAAGCGATAACTGCGTCTTCGATGTTCTGAGAGTTAGAGAAAATTGTATTAACTTTATTTTCGAAAAGTTGGTCAAGTTCAGCAAGACGCTTCGTTGATAGATCGATAAGAGTAACATCTGCACCCATACCAACTGCCATCTGAGCAGCGTTTGTACCAGCGATACCACAACCGATGATTGTAACTTTCGCACGACGAACACCTGGTACGCCTCCAAGAAGAATACCTTTTCCGCCTTTATCAAGCTGAAGGTAAGAAGCACCAACTTGAACTGACATACGACCAGCAACTTCTGACATAGGAACGAGAAGTGGAAGAGAGCCGTCATCAAGTTGAATAGTTTCGTAAGCGATACAAGTAGCACCAGACTTCATAAGGCCTTCAGTCTGCGGCTTATCAGCAGCTAGGTGAAGGTATGTGTAAAGAATGTGGTGTGGTTTAAGAAGAGCGATTTCATTCGGCTGAGGCTCTTTAACTTTGATGATCATCTCACCAATGTTGAAAGCATCTTCAAGAGTAGGAACGATCTTCGCTCCTGCTTTGATATATTCTTCATCAGCAATACCGATACCCATACCAGCATTGTGTTGAACATAAACTTCGTGGCCGTCTTGAACGAGTTGACGAGCACCACTTGGTGTTAGACCAACGCGGTTTTCATTGTTTTTAATTTCCTTAGGCACTGCAATTTTCATTAGGGACTCCCTTAATGGTTATAGGCGAACAATCTGAATTTAAGTTCACCCAATATACACGGTTTTTGGGTTTAAGAATAGAGGAAGGACTGCCCATCTATGGCAGGTAAGGTATTTTTTACATCACGTTTCCGCAGCTCGTCGATTAAACCTAGGTAATCCCATTCGTGTCCCAGGTGAGTGAGAATGGCCAATTTTGGTTTAATCCGATCAATATATTTAAGAGTGAGATCCAGATGTAGGTGGGTCTGGTGGGGAGTGGGCCTTAAACAATCGATGATGAGAAGTTCGAGCTGTGCGTCGATGAGTTTTTGGAGGGCGGTCTCCGGTATTTCACGGCAGTCTGTCAGGTACGCCATCCTGGAGTGAAGGACTCCTAACGTGTTCTCATGTCCGTGGGGGAGTGAGAAAAATGTGAGGTCGTGATCGAGGATTTTTTCGGGCCCTTCTTGAGTCACTTTCAGTTCAAGTAGGGGAATGCCTCCGCCCAGCACATCTTTGTTTGCAAAATATTTCTCGCGATCAAAAATGTAGGGAAATTTTTTTGTCATCGCTTCTGCAGAAGCTGCATCAGTGAAAACCGGAACAGGCTTTCCTGTCTTGAATCCGAATGGACGAAGATCATCCATTCCATGCGTGTGATCAGCATGATCATGAGTGATAATCACAGCATCAACTTGATCAATATTGTTTTTCAGTAGCTGAGTGCGAAGATCAGGTGAGGCATCAATCAGAATTTTTTTGCCATCTGAGAGCTCAATTAAAGCCGAAGTGCGCAAACGTTTATTTCTCATTTCGTTTGACTGGCAAACCTGGCACTTACAACCTAAAATAGGAACTCCCGTACTGGTTCCCGAACCCAATATCGTGATCTTGTTCATCCGAGGATGGTACTATGAAGTTTTTGTTTTCGCTACTTGCTCTCGCTCTCTTCGCTAACAGCTGTTCTTCTGTCAAAAAAGACAAAACACTTGCTGATAGCATCAACCTGGATGTTGATGAATTGAAACTCGATAACGGCATGACGGCCCTCATCGTGAACAATCCAAAACTTCCAATCTTCTCGCTTTATTTCTTTTATAAAGTTGGTGGAAAAAATGAAGTGCCTGGTATCACAGGTGCCTCTCACTTCCTTGAACATATGATGTTCAAAGGCGGAAAGAAGTTCGGAAAGAACTCAATCGATTTCATCATCGAAGGTTCTGGCGGATCAACTAACGCTTACACGACAAATGATCAGACTGTTTATTACGAGAATCTTCCATCGACTGAGTTAGCTCTCATGCTTGATATCGAAGCTGATCGTATGGAGAATCTGACTCTCGATACTGATGAGTTCAATAAAGAGAGAGCGGTTGTTCTTGAAGAAAGAAAAATGCGCTATGAGAATTCTCCACGCGGACAACTCTACCAGCTTCTCATGAAGACTTTCTTTGATGGAACGCCTTATGGTCGCGCAGTGATCGGAGAAATTCCTGATTTGAAATCAGTTACTCGTGAACAGATCCACGCTTACTTCAAGCGTTTCTATGCTCCTAACAATGTGACTCTGGTCTTAGTTGGTGACGTTGATTCATCAAAAGCAAAAGAACTTATCCGTGAAAAATTCGGAAAGATTCCTTCTTCACCGTCAGTTGATGAAGCTCATAAATCTCTCAAGGACGAAGACTTTGTTCCTAAGTTTACTGAATCAAAAGTTGTAGCTCAGAAAGGTGAATCACCAAGTCCGATTTTCATGATGGCTTGGCCTACAGTAAAATCTGGTCACCCGAAAGGTTTCGCCCTGGATGTTCTTTCTTCGATCCTCGGATCAGGCAAGAGTTCTTCACTTATTAATGAGTACATTCTTGTTAACCGTCCGGTAGCAACATCTTTGTATGCAGCTCACCAGCAGTTTGAGAAATCTGGTTTCTTCTTCATCGGCGGAGAACTCGTGAGAGGAATCAAACTTGATGAATTCAGAACTGATCTTCAGAAGAAACTAAAGTCTTATTGTGATACTGAAATCACACAAAGAAACATTCAGAAAATCAAAAACAACTATCTTGTAGATCTATACGGTGGCCTTGATACGAATGCCGGTCTTGCATCATTCCTTGGTGACAGACAGACATTCATGGGTGACTGGAGATTTTATAAACAAGAGTTAAAGATGTATGAAAAAGTAACTGTTGAAGACGTGAAGACTCTTTGTCATGAAACGTTTGCTAAAAACAGTGTCTTTGTTTCTGTCTGGAATCAGCATAAGTAGGAATGACCATGAAATATTTAATTACACTATTGGCACTTGTTAACATTGCTCATGCGAAAGAAGGATTTCTGGATCAAGTCAATCGCATGAAGTGGGATCTCGGTAAAGGCAATGAAATTGATGTTGTCTGGATTGAGGATGATAAATTTCCAAAATTCACTGCTTCAATTTACTTCCAGGACGGCGCTCTGAATGATTCTCTTTCTGGGGTAACTCAGACGACGTTCGATCAGTTAAGTGCAGGGACATCGAAAGAAACTCAAAGAGAGCTTTCTGAATATTTCGATTTCTACGGTGCTAATCTTCGTCATTACGTTTCTCACGAATATTCAGTCTTCACTGTTCAGGCACTGACAAAAGATATCAAGCCCGTGATGAGCAAAGTCTGTGAGATGTTCAGCGACGCTGAATATCCGGTCAATGAACTTAATTCTCACGTAAGCCGTGCCAAGAGTTCGCTCAAAAATCTTGTCACGAATCACGCAAATCTGGCCGATCGCGTATTCAGAAAGGTTTCACTTGAATCCACTCCTTACAATCAGCCGACAGAAGGGACCCTCGCTTCGCTTGATAAGATGACACCGACACTTTTGAAGTCTCGTCTTGAATCATTAAGCAAGACTCGTAAGGTTCTTTATCTTGCTGGCCCATCAGATGTGAAAGACCTGAAAGATGTCATCGCAAAAAATTGTAAATGGTCGAATGAAACGAAAGTGACTCCTCAGGTTTTAAGAAAGCCGACTCCGGAAAGCTCAATCTATCTTGTGGAAGTACCTAATGCTAACCAGGCCCAGATTCGTGTTGGCCGTTACATGACGGCAAATGAATTCAAAGGCAAGTATGACTCACTTCAATTCATGTCGAGTTTTCTCGGAGGAGGATTTACTTCTAAACTCGTTCAGGAACTTCGTGTAAAAAGAGGTCTTACTTATTCAGCTGGTGCCTACGTTTCAATGCAAAGAGATTATGGCCGCGCTGGCATTATGACTTTCTCAAAGAATGAAACAACAGCGGAAGCGATCTCAATTATCCGTGATGTATTTAGTGACGTGAGTGCAGGTAAGTTTGAAGAAAAAGAGTTCCTTCACCAGAAAGGTCACCAGATCGGTGGATATGCTTTTGGTTTTGAAGAAACATCTGCATTCCTTGGCCAGATCATGCTCTACGATCACCAGAACCGTGACTTAAAAGAGCTTGTTAATTTCCCTGAGACGATCGGCAAGCTTACGACGACTGAACTATCGAGTGCGAACATGGAAACGTTTCCATGGGAAAAACTGACGATTGTTGTAGTAGGAGACAAGAGCCTTGTGAAGAGTCTCTCACGTATCAGACCTGTGAGAGTCCTGAAGTTTGAAGATTTTCTATAATTGATTAACTGTCCTGAGAGCTGGCGTTCATTTCGACGACAGCTCCGGGATAGATAACTAATCTTCCTGATTTAATCTGCCCAGTTACCACTGCACTTGATCTGATCGAAACCAATCCAGAACATTCAATCTCACCGTCAACAGTTCCAAAGATCTCAAGATCAATGGCCTTGATTTTACCTTTCACTAAACTGCCGCGTTCAAGAATGAGCTTGCCCTGTCCCTGAACCTCAATGCTTCCGTCTACCTGAGAGTTAATGATGGCATCGCCAGCGAGAATCAGGTCACCAGTGATCTTTGAGTTGGCACCAAGAACGTTATAATGAAAGTCTTTAAAGTCCTGATCATTGATCATGATTTAGCTCCGACCTTGAAGCTCTCAGTTTCTTTGATAAGAAGAAGATCGCCTTCGCGGGTGAAAATATAAATAACAAATTTCACTGATTCTCCACCAAGACGATGAAGGAATTCAGCATTAGTCGGACGAAGTCGTGAAACAGAGAATGGTTCGCCAGATGAATATTTCACACCCTGAGAAAGTTCAGCATTCGCATTTGCCGGATAGGCCATGAGTCCTGATTCAGAAATCATGAACACCAGAACGTGTCCCTGAACTTTTGTTTCAGGAGTTGAGCTGATGATTTGGAACTTAAGAGCTGTTTTGTTATTTTCCTGAACGAGTTCAAACTGATCAAGAGTTACGCGATTCTCTGATAGAAAGTTCTGCATTCCGTATGGCTTTTTAATAACCAAAAGATGCGGGTCTTCAGCAGTCACAGCAGCAGGTGCCTGAGAGAGCTTATTTGAAAGCTCCTGGTTGCTTGCTTCAAGGGTTTTGATTTCGTTTTCCAGAGCATAGATCTTGCTGTCGGATTCATTAAGGACTGTCGGAAGAGAAGGAGCCTTTGTATCTTTCAGGCGGGAGCCAAGTCCCCACATGAAGAGAAGGGACATTAATGTCACAAGAAGTAGTGGAGTAACGATGAAAAGAGTTCGGATGAATTTCTTCGTTAAGCGGAAATATTTCGGCGGTAGAGGAGCATCGTATATGACAATCGCTACTTCATCGCCGTTTTTCTGGATAAATTCATTCATGATTAGTCTTTAAAGAAGCGTTTCGAAGGTGTGAACGCTACGCTCTTACCCTGGATCGGCGCCCAGATTTCACCAACGATTTTCCAATCGTAGTTTTTGTCTTTTTTGAGATAGAGAGTTTTTTTACCAGTGTCGTTAATGACTGGTGAATGGTATTCCTGCTGAAGGTGAACTACAGCATATTGTTCATTTGAGAAGATAGAGATGAACTCAAGCTTGATTTCCGGAGAGTCAGGTCTAGAGAAAACCGCTTTTTTATAGGCCTTGTAACTTTGGAAGTTACCTTTCGTTCTATCGTGGAATTCGTTCTGGTGATAACTGGAGATATAAGTATCAAAGTCTTTCTTCTTCCAGGCCGTAGACCATTTTGTCACTGCTTCTGAGAGGTCTTTACGATTTCTCTCCCAAGTATTTTTTGAAAGGAAGAAAACGTCCTGAACAACAATGATCGGAGTGTTGTTCAATTCAATATACTGAGAAATGTCTCTCAAATCCTGGTTTTGAACAACGACACAACCGCGTGAATCAAGACCTTTTGCAATTCGACTATCATCGTGCGTAGAGTGAAGCCAGATTCCGCCTCCACCTTTGCCATTTCTATGGTCGATAAAGTTAGGGTAATCCATCGGGAAAGCACCTGAACCATAAATCTCACCGGCCTTGCCGTGTCTGCGGAGAAGCTCTTCTTTTGAGTAAAAATCGTAAAGCGTATAAATGCCTTCAGGAGTTTTATGATCCCCCTCTCCGAGTTTATCGCCTTTGATTTTTCCAGTCGCAGAATTGTAAGTCTTCACGAGCTTTGGAAATGAAGCAGAATTTTCGTAAACGTAGACTTTATGAGTGGCCTTCTCCACAAGGATCACATGATGAGCAAACTTTTCGTCGGTCATCAAAATGTTTGAGGGAAGGAAGTTTTCTTCAGCCGCGAAAGAGAAGCTGACAGAAATGATCAACATAAGCCAAGTTATGAATTTATACGTTTTCAAAAATCCTCCAGGAGATTCTCTAAGATTGTATTATGGAGAGGGGTAGGAATCAATACAGTTTACCTCTCAAATCAAGCAAACTTTGCCTCGCGATGGTTGATAAAACCCACAAAAGTTATCATAGGCTTAAGGGAAAAATTCCTCTGATTTTCGAAATTTACTCCGATAAGGGAGTGAATGCGAAATTTTGGGTAAACCATCTGGATCAACTATGAAAAATGACTTTTCCGATTTCTCTACGCTTGATGCTGTAAAAAATCACCCTGTGAGTGCACAGATCGATCAACTTTTCAGAACAGTAATCAAAGAAGAAAAAAAACAAAAGGCAGCAGCAGGTATGGAAACTGCATCAAAAGTTGGAACTTCAGAAAATCCAACAGAACTTGCAATGGATGAACTTGGCGAATTAGATATCAATCTCGGTGGTGATGATGCTCCGGCCTCACCAGCGGAATCTCCTCTCGATGAAGGCCTGGAACTTGGGTTTTCAATGGATGAGAGTCTTGAGATCGGTGAGTCTGAATATACTGAAGAAGAAGCAACAGAAGACGATGGTGGATATGGCGATCTTTCTCTTGGCGATGAAGAAGAAGGTCTTGCACTCAGTGAAGATGACTTTGAAGAGCCAGCTCAGGAAGACCATATTGAAAATCTTGGTGAACTAAGTTTTGAAGATGATGCTCCAGCGTTGCCTGAGGATGAAGGGCTTTCACTTGATGGGGGACTTGATCTCTCTGGAGATGAAGAAGCCTCTCTTGATCTTGGTGGAGATGATGAAGGCATGAGCTTGAGTCTTTCAGATGATGAACCATCTGAAGAATTAAGTCTTGGCGGTGATGAGCCTTCACTTGATAGTGACGATGGCCTTTCACTTAACTTCGGTTCTGATGAAGGCGGCTTAAGTCTTGGAGACGAAGACGATCTTTCTAACGACGCAAAAGAAAAACTAAAAGAAATCGACGCCATTATGGATCTCGATGCCTCTCAAGTTGGCATTTCGAGTGCATCCCTTAAATCATCTGAAAACTTGGATGAATCCCTTGTTTCTGAAGACCTTGATCTCGGTAACATCAATTTTGGTTCGGAAGATGAAGTAGAAGAAGCTCCGGTCGTCAAAGAAGCTCCTAAAAAAGCTGCGAAGAAAAAGGAATCTGCTCCGGAAGTCCGTGAAGCAAGAGACCGTGATATCGGCGAAGATTTAAAAGAAATCTCTGGTGCGTACTCTGGTGAAATGGAGCGCATGCAGGCGACTATTTCTAACCTTCGTGCCGATCGTGAAGAGCTTCTGGCAAGAATCCAGAAACTCGAAGACGAAAAAGTTATGCAGGGTAGAGGCACACTTACAATGCGTGCTGAACTCGATGAGAGAAAAATCGAACTTACAATCATTCGTAAAAAGCTCAATGAAGAGATCAATGAACTGAAAGACAGAATTAAGCTATTTGATGAAAAACGTCTGATTCTCGAAGAGAAAAATCGTATTCTCATGCAGGAACTCGATAAAGCTGCCCAGAAGAATAAAATCGATCTCAAAAAAGTTTCCATGCGTGAGCGTGAGCTTGAGCAGAGACTTGAACTGTTAAAGTCGGATGCTGAAACCCAGATCAGACACCGAGATTTGAAAATCCTCGAGTTAAAACGTAAGATCGATGCTATGGAATTTGATATGGAGTCGATTTCTACTCAAGAGAAGAGATCCGTCGAATCT
>JBEIQF010000466.1:0-2211 GCA_040376635.1 Halobacteriovoraceae bacterium | reverse complement strand
CGTTCTTCAGAACAAGGAACCGCGACGTGAACCTTAAAGGTCTCTACTTCGTTGGCGCCGGCACTCATCCGGGCGCAGGAGTTCCAGGAGTCGTGAATTCAGCGAAGGCCACATTCGGACTGATTCAAGAGGACTTCTCGTATGTCTGAAGCTGAAACTGTTATCAGAAATGGATCTCACACCTTTGCCCTCGCCGGAAAATTCTTTCCGAAAGATGAATGGACGGCGGCCTGCCAGATTTATCATTGGTGCCGCTACTGTGATGATGTCACTGATAATGGCGATAGAGATGTTCAATCACTGAAACATGAAACAAATAAAGTTCTCGTCGCAAAACAAAGATCAATTCTTCCTGCCTTCAACTCTCTTCAGGAAGTTTTCCAGAAATATCAGATCCCTAAAATCTACGCTGATGAAATGCTGAACGGGATGGAGATGGATCTTCATCACACTCCTTACAAAACTCTCAAAGATCTCGAACTCTATTGTTATCGGGTCGCTTCAGTTGTGGGACTCATGATGTGTTATATCATGGGGATTTTTGATGAGAGGGCCTTAAAGCATGCAGCTGATCTCGGCATGGCCATGCAGTTCACTAACATTTCACGGGATGTGAAAGAGGATTTTGAAAACAACCGAAACTACTTTCCCCTTGAATGGAATGATAAAACGCAGTTTGAAAAAGTGGAACTTCTCCTCGCGCGAGCTCATGATCTTTATGAAAGTGGATTCAAGGGACTGAAGTATCTTCCCTTACGGTCAGCTTTTGTCATTTTGATCGCGGCCCTTTTCTATCGTGAGATCGGAAGGGAAATTCTTCTCACTGGACCTTCTGCTCTTAAAAAAAGGGTTGTCGTCAGCACTCCCAGAAAACTCATGCTCCTCATTGAAGCTGTTTTCATGATGGTGACCCTCATGCCTGAGCGATTGAAAATCAAAAACAAAAAAATCATCATCCAAAGTATCTGGAGACCGGTATGAAATCGTTTATCTCTGATACAGTCATCTACGTCTCACGAGTGAGGGAATTTAATCCCATCGACTGGTTAAGCTATATCGCGTGGGTCGGACTCATGACTGGTCTTCTTTTCTGCACAGCTGGCTTTGTTTTAAGCGGATACATGAACGGCGTACAGTTCCCCTCTTATGTATGGAACGTACCGATTGGGACTTTTATTTTCGTGGGCGCGATTGCCTTTGATACCATCGGACACAGAACGATCTATAAAGAAGAATTAAAAAAAGGTGAGGCCCTCGTTCATCACATCACTATCTTCGCCGGTATCACGAGTTGTATCCTGCTTTGTCTTGCTTACTCTTATCCCGTTGCACTTAAAATCCCGGCACTCGTCATGATCGTTCTTTCCATTTTCTACAGTGTGGTTGATGAGGCCCTTCATTGGAGAAGATACCTGAATGGTTTTTCAGACAGAGTTGAGATGTGGAGTCACTTCTTTATCTTCGTCGGACATTTATTGATGATTATAAGCTGGTGGCAGTGGTTCACAGAAGGCTATCCGGGAGTGAATGAGACACTACAGAAGCTTCAAGGCATTCTGACCTGAGATATTAGCTTGCGCCATCACAGCAGTGTTGGTTGAATTCAAAATACCAAGACGGGCATTGTTGGAAGTCTCAAGCGCATAATCCACATCACGAATACGTGAGTTAGCTGCACTCATATTTTCATTGTAGAACATGAGGTTATTTGAACTCGTTGTCAGACGGTTCTGAATCGATCCGATGATGGAGCGATGATTAGAAATCTTATCAATGGCCCTATCAATTGTTCCCAAACTCGCCTGAGCACCCTGCTTAGAAGTAATCGTTGCACTCGCCACACCTAATGACTGAGTGCCGGAGTTAAGGCTCTTAGAATCATAAGAAATAATATCGTCTGTTGAATGCGAACCAACACCAACCTGGAAATCCAGTCGTGGTCCAGAACCATTCAGGAGTTTCTGTCCGTTAAATTCTGTGACTTGTGAAATTCGATCAAGTTCATCTTTCAATTGCTCATACTCAATACTTGATTTCGAACGGTCAGAATCAGCAAGAGTATCTGAAGCCGCTTGCATAGCAAGTTCACGCATGCGTGTGAGAATCGAAGACGTCTCATTCAAACCACCTTCAGCAGTCTGAACAAGTGAGATACCATCATTCGCGTTTCTTCCCGCTTGTTTTGATGAACGAATTTCTGCTTTGAGTTTT
>JBEIQF010000475.1:0-2086 GCA_040376635.1 Halobacteriovoraceae bacterium | reverse complement strand
GCTGAAGGTTTCAAAGTTATCTTCGATGAAGCGATCGATATGAATGCATCATATGTTGTTGGCGCCAATGAACCAGATCATCACTTGAAAGGATTCGTTCCTTCTCTTGATAAAAAAACAAAAAACTTCCTCTCTGACATGAGACTTGCTAAAGAAGGCGATTACATCGATGACGATCAAATCGTTCTGAAAAAAGGGATCGAGGTCGGTCACATCTTCCAGCTTGGAGATAAATACTCGAAGGCGATGAAAGCCACTGTTCTGAACGAGCAGGGGAAAGCAGTTATTCCTCTTATGGGCTGTTACGGAATCGGAATGACTCGTGTACTTGCAGCTGCCATTGAGCAGAACAACGACAAAGACGGAATCATCTGGCCTGCTTCAATTGCTCCTTATGACGTTTACCTTTGTTTCATCGGAAAAACTCCTGAGACAAAAGAACTAGCTGAACAACTTAATACTGATATCAAAAAAGCAGGACTTGATACTCTGTTTGACGACAGACAACTTGGACCTGGTCAAATGTTCAAGGACGCTGACCTTATCGGTTTACCGGTTCGTGTTGTTCTTGGTGAGCGTGATTACCAGGCAACTGGTGAGATCGAAGTAAAAATCAGAAAAACAGGCGAGACACTTAAAGTGAAGAAAGATGAACTCATCCCTACACTTAAAAAGAAACTCGAAGAGCTTGGCAAATGGCTGTAGATTTTGACTTAATCTTCGGATTACACAGTATTGCGGCCGCTCTTAAAAACCCTCGTAGAAGTCACATTAAACTTGTGGCGACGGATGAAGGTCTCCAGGAGCTTCAGAAAAAACATCGTATAATTCCTAAGAATTATAATGTGAAAACAGACATTCTTTCCTCGCACGCGCTCCAGGAGCAGGCGAAGAAACTTTGTATGCACATGGATCTGGAATTTTATCGCGTTCCATCTGGGATTTACCTCCAGACGTCACCACTCCAGACGTATACCGTTCAGGAATATCTCACGAATCCGAATGCTAAACTTCTAGCTCTCGATCAGATCACTGATGTTCATAATGGTGCAGCTATTCTTCGTTCAGCTTGTTTTTACGGCGTGAACGGTGTGCTTGTTCCTTCTGAGAAATCATTCGGTTTAACTCCTTCGTTTTATAGAATTGCTTCCGGAGCTGTTGAATACGTGAACCTCATTCGTGTGAACTCACTCAGCAGAGCTGTAAGTCAGTTGAATGAAGCTGGGTATCTGACGGTTGGATTATCTGAACATTCTTCAGAAAATCTCACTCAGACTGACCTCAGGGCCCAAAAGAAAATCTGTTTGCTGCTTGGAGCCGAAGAAACCGGTCTTTCTAATGCAGTGGCGCGTTTGGTGCAGAAAAATCTCAGTCTTCCCTCACAAGGTGAGATCAAATCCCTCAACGTTTCATCCGCGGCGGCCATCGCCATGGAAAAATGTTTTGGTATCTGACTTAAAAAAGCTTGAATTTCTTTGGCCATAACATTATAAATTTCAGACTCACGATTTGTTCGTTGATGTATGGGCTGCTCTAGCTCAGTTGGTAGAGCAACGGTTTTGTAAACCGTAGGTCGCAGGTTCGATTCCTGTGAGCAGCTCCACTTTTTTTTGATGAATTCCCCGGAATTCAAAATTAGAAAGATGGCGTCAAAGTATAGATTGTAAAAAGAACCGGCGTGGTTCCCGAGTGGCCAAAGGGAGCAGACTGTAAATCTGCCGGCGTTAGCCTTCGATTGTTCGAATCAATCCCACGCCACCATTTTTCCGCGGGCGTAGCTCAGTTGGTAGAGCGCCACCCTTCCAAGGTGGAAGTCGAGAGTTCGAGCCTCTTCGCCCGCTCCATCACCCCTACAGATTTTTGCTCGCATGGCTCAGAGGTAGAGTACTTCCTTGGTAAGGAAGGGGTCCCGAGTTCGATTCTCGGTGCGAGCTCCATTCTCCCTCTAGTTGATAGCTTTTTTTTATTGTCATTTGGATTGAAGGTAGAGCATACTCTACCAGTCAAAAAACATACGTATTAGATCTCAAACTTTTTGTAAGGAGAAGCCCCATGGCTAAGGAAAAATTTGATCGTAGTAAGCCGC
>JBEIQF010000463.1:0-2239 GCA_040376635.1 Halobacteriovoraceae bacterium | reverse complement strand
TTTTATTTTCCTGGGTGCCCCTCATACATCAAATTATGATTTTGTTCCTGCAATGGCAGTGGCCACTCTTCTGGATCGCAATGCCCGTTTTGTCATCAAAGATGACTGGATGAAATTCCCGATGAATCTTGTTATGGGTCCAGCAGGAGCTATAGGCCTTGATCGAAAGAAACTCAAAGAAGGCGCTGGCAGTAACACCGATGCCATGGCCCATCTTTTCACTGAGTATCCTGAACTCGTTCTGATGATTGCACCTGAGGGGACACGCAGTCCAAACACGACATGGAAGACGGGGTTCTATTATATTGCCCAGAAGGCGAACGTTCCCATCGTTTGTGGGTATGCAGATTTTAAAACGAAGACTGCCGGATGTGGTCCGGTCATCTATCCAACAGATTTTGAAAAAGATATGACGATCATCATGAATTTTTACCGCTCAATTGAAGGCCGCGAGCCGGAAAATTTTAAACTTGATGGCCGTTTTGATAAAAAATCATAAATCCGCCTGAATTCACGCAGTTTTAAATTCAACCTTTTGCTAAACTTCAGAGATTGAGTCGCCGATCTGAGTTGTATGCAGGTATTCGCGTTTACAGACAACCCGGAATTCCAGGCCCTACTGGAAGTTGAAGTGAAAGAGATCACTGGTCATAGACCAATTGTTCGAAACACTATTGATGAACTGAAAAGTTTGTTGGGGATCTTTGAAAGCATTAATTACCTCATCATTGATTATCCGGAAAATCTGAATCTCGTTGTTGAGATCAAAGAGTTTCTTCTTTGTTCAAAACAAAGCATCAAGAATGTTTTTATAATCGGAAATGATGTTGAATCAAGTGATACGGTCAAAGTGTTCTCTCGAATTGAAATCGCGGAGATGTTTGAATCGATCAAAGTTCATTTCTCACCCAAAGAACTACCTGTCTTCTCCTGGACAGCAATTCCCATTTGCACGTTGATACACTTTGAAAGTCTCCCGTTTGATCTTTACATCAGACTCTCAGACCAGAAATATGTGAAACGTATTCCTGCTTTTGAGAAAGTCGATGCTGCTGTCATCGAGAGTTTTAAAGTTAAGAAAATAGATTCTCTATATTGCGAGAAAAAATACAACCGTGACTTCTCCATGATGTTGATCAACAACATGATTAACAAAGTAGACCGCTCTTACCCGAATGTTGAAAGTGAACAAAGGGCCAACGAAGAAGTTTTTAGCACAACAAAAGAAATCATCCAGAATCTGGGATTGTCCGGAAGAGTGATTGAAGTCTGCGAAGCGACTATCGAAAAAATGTGTCTTGATGTCCTGAATGACCCCGGTGAATTCAGTGCTTATCTTCTCTCACTGAAAAACAATAAAAATCTCGCATTCCATTATAAATTAATCACACTCACAAACTATATCGGGACTCAGTTGATTCATGAAATGAATCTACCGAATCAACCTGATCAGGTGATGAAACTTGTCTTTGCTTCTTTCTTTTGTGACATGACTCTTTCTAATCCTGGACTACTTTATCACCGGAAGGCAGAGGATTCAGATGCACTCTCACTTCATGAGCAGAATGAAATAAATTTTCACGCGCTCAAAGCCTCGGAACTCGTTTCTCATTATAGGAATACTCCTAAAGAAGTCAGCCTTATTATCAGACAGCATCATGGGAGCTTCAGCGGGATTGGATTCCCTGAGGAAAAATCAAGTCAGCTTCTGCCACTTTCAAAAATTCTTGTAGTATCTCAGGAGCTGGCCTTCTCTATCCTCTCCAATGATGAAACTCCTGCAATGGAAGTTCTTCGTGGTTTCTTAAAGCGTAATCGCTGCAATGGTCTTCAGGAACTTCTCAATTGTCTCGAAGGCTCAGCTACCAAGATTGCTTAATAAAAATTGAGTCGAATTTTCCCTTCACCTTCCACTTTCAACTTCATGATTCAAAACAATTGTTAAGCCCATCCTAATGGTGTTGGACAAAGCTTATTCCAATAGTTCTCAAGATAACCTCAAGCGTACCCGAAGAACTCAAGACCTATTTCAGCAAGAGGATTACAGTGAAACCTGGAATATTAATTATCTCACCATATGAAGAATGGGCGAAAGCTTCTTCCGAATGTGCATCTAAAAGATTTGAGTGTGAATGGGTCCTTTCCGGAAAAGAGGGACAGCTCAAAATTTATAAAAACACCTACACATACGTGTACGTTCATCTCGATACTCAGAATAATTCAGGTTTGGAAGTTGTTC
>JBEIQF010000108.1:0-9826 GCA_040376635.1 Halobacteriovoraceae bacterium | reverse complement strand
GAGCACTACCTTCCGGAAGCTATGTGTAACTATCTTTGCCTTCTTGGTTGGTCACATCCAACTGAGAGAGATATTTTCGACAAGCAGGACATTGTTGAAGTGTTCAGCCTGGAGAGATTCTCTGCGTCTGCAGCAATGTACGATATTGAGAAATTAAAATGGGTGAACTCTGAGCATATCAAGAAAATGGATAATGCTTCTCTCATCACATTGATTGAAAAAGAACCTGAAACAGATTTCTTTGCTAAGCAGTCTCCTGAATGGAAGAACGCTTGTGTGGAACTTCTGAAAAAATACGCCCAGTTCACAACAGATTTTCCGAAACTCGTGAATGAACTGATCCTGAATGATAATCCTGAGAAGACGGATGCCTTCAAGGAAATCCTATCATGGGAAACAACTCCTAAGATCATGTCGTTCATCTCTGAGGAAGTAGGGAAGGTATCTTCACCATTTATCACAGAAGCTCAGATGAATGAGTGGATGGAGCACGTGAAGAAGAATATGGGAGTGAAAGGTAAGCCATTATTCCAGGGCGTTCGTGCAGCTCTTACAGGCCACGATCATGGACCTGATCTGAAATTCCTTATCCCTCTTACGCCAGTGAATGTTTTAAAGAACAGAGTTGCTCATCTTAATAAGTAGGAACAATGACTAGAGAAATTAAAGTTCATAACAATCTCTCACGTAAAAAAGAAACGTTCACTCCAATTGAAGCTGGTAAGGTGAAGTACTATTCTTGCGGACCGACGACTTATGATTTTCTTCACATCGGGAATGCGAGAGCTCTTGTTGTTGGAGATCTCTTCCACCGTGTTCTGAAATCTTTTGGCTATAACGTTAACTTCGTCAGAAACTATACTGACGTTGACGATAAGATCATTGATCGCGCTCGTGAATTGAATCGAGATCCGATTGAACATTCAGCACTTTTTGTGAAGGAATGCGAAACGGATATGAACTCACTTAACATGATCCCCGCTACTCATACTCCAAAAGTTTCCGAGACGATGCCAGAGATCATCCAGATGATTAAAGACATCATAGCAAATGGCAAAGCTTATGAAGTTGAGGGAGAGGTATTCTTCAACGTTCCTCTTGCGAATGATTACGGAAAACTTTCTAAGAAAGACCTCGACGGTCTCGTTGCTGGTCAGCGAGTTGAAGTTGATAAACGTAAAAAACATCCATCAGATTTCGTTCTCTGGAAACCTGCCAAGGCAGGGGAGCCAGCGTGGGATTCTCCATGGGGCAAAGGCCGTCCGGGTTGGCACATCGAATGTTCGGCCATGGCGAAAAAGTTTTTAGGTAACACGATTGACCTTCACCACGGTGGAGTTGATTTGATGTTTCCTCACCACGAAAATGAAATCGCTCAATCTGAAGCGGCTAATAACTGTCCTTTCTGTAATAATTGGGCCCATAACGAATTTTTGAACTTCGGTTCGGAAAAAATGTCGAAGTCTCTTGGTAACGTAATCAAGATCAGAGATTTTGTTGAAAAATATGGCGGCCAGGTCCTGAGACACATTCTTCTTTCTGTTCACTACCGTGCTCGCCTTGAGTGGAGTGAGGAAGTTCTGAATCGTGCTCTTGATGAAGTGAAGAAGATTCATGAATTCGCTGTTGATGCTGATTCGTTCAAGGCTTCTGGAAACTTTTCTGCACCTGAAATCTCAGAATGTGTAGCGAAGATGCAGGAAGAACTTGCAAACGATTTTAACTCTGCCGGAGCGATGGGACACTTCTTCTCATTTATGAGGATGACGAAAGCTCACAAAGATGAACTTTCAGCTGAAAGCCTGGCTGCTGTTAAAGCGACAATTCAATTTGTGAAAGATGCAGTCGGACTCATTCATGGTAATCCAGCTCAAGTCCTTGCTCAGCTCAATAAACATGCCCAGGACACAAGTTCGACAGGCGTTGATGCTGCGTGGATCGAAGGTCTTATTGAAGAGCGAAAAGTGGCCAAAGCTTCTAAGAATTGGGCCCGAGCTGATGAAATCCGCAAGGAAATGGCCGCAAAGAATATTGTTCTTAAAGATAATCCTGATGGCACAACGTCATGGACAGTAAATAGCTAGGGTCATTCTGACTCTAGCTCCCTCTCAATTCCTACATTCGCTGACATCAGCTCCTCAAAGATAAGTATCTAAGTTACTTTTAAATGTATTTTAATTCTTATCTAACCATAGGAGACCTTATGAAAATGCTAACAGCATTAGTGATGCTCGTTCTTTCGATGAGCGTATTTGCCTCTTCAGAAACTAAAACTTTTTTCTACGATGGATCTCAGGATTCAATCGACATGATCCTTCGTGCAGAAAAAACTCACACAGAGTACCGCTATGAACAGCGCCGTACGATTTGTTACCGTCAGGATGTGTTCTACACAACTCACTGTACTTCAGGTCCAAATGGTCAGCGCCACTGCCGTACAGTTCCTCATTACAGAACAGTTTCTTACCCATGTATCGAAACTGTTCGCGTAGGTTACGAAGTTAAAGACTACGATGTAGAAGCAAACGTAAGCCTTGATGTTGCAAAACAAGGTCTACCAGCTGGCGAGACTTTCAAAGTAACTCTTGATGGTGATTCAATTTCTCTTTCAGCAATTGGTTCGAAGAAATTCTTCGTTCTTCTTAAGAAACAGAATGTTCAGTCTCAGATGACGGGTTCAGTAAAACTTATCGATGCATCTTACTCTGCAGAACTAGTTGAAGCTGCTCCAATCCTTAATGCACTTTCACTTACAAACATCTCAGTTAAAGATTCAGTTCTTAGCTTCAAAATGGGTCCTGTTGCAGTTCGTGACCTTATCGGTTTCCACCTTCTTGTGAAGAAAGCTCCGGTTCTTGGTTCAGATACAGTACTTTTCGACAGAGAACTTGCTTCTAACGAAATCCAGCTTAACGCTCAAGGCGCAGGCTCAGTAGCTGACGTGAACATCCAGAGACTAGGCGTAGAGCTTAAGTCTGGCCGTCACACACTTACTGCTACTGCTTTCTTCAAGCACACAGGTTCAATTCTGAACGCTTCTCAGTTTGATGCAACTGAAGCTTCTCGTACTCTTATCCTTAAGCTCTAATTTCACTCTAAATTCAGCCTTAATTCACTCAGGGGTCCTCACGGACCCCTGTATTTTTTTCAAACTCCCGGGTATAAGGGCGTCGCGAATGGTATTTCCCGACCACAATTATTTAACCCTTATGAGGAGTCCATATGAAAATGGTATTAGGCCTATTCTCTCTCGCGCTTTCTTTCAGCGCTCTTTCAAGCACAATTGATACAAAAACTTTTACGTATGATGGTTCAGTAAACTCTGTTGAACTTCTTCTTAAAACTGAAAAAACTCACACGGAATACAGAGTAGAGCAGCGCCAGTCTACTTGTTACCGTCAGGAAGTTTTCGGTCATAGAACTGTTTGTACTGGCGGCGGATATTATGGTCCAGGTCCGGGCTTTCCTGGTCCAGGTCGTCGTCCTTATCCAGGTCCGGGTCCGGTTCGTTCTTGTTGGACTGAACCAATGTACAGAACTGTTCCATACTCTTGTATCCAGACTGTAAGCATTCCTTACGAAGTTAAAGATTACGACGTTGATGCTCGCGTGATTGTTGATGTTACAAAAGTTTCTCCAGAAGCAACGACTGGTGAGACATTCAAGGTAACACTTAACGGTGACCTTCTTACTTTTGATGTTGTTGGTTCTAAGAAGTTCTTCATTGTTAAAAACAAAGTTTCTAACCGTTCATCAATGAATGGTTCAGTAAAAATGATCGACGCTCTTCTTGCTGCTGAATTGATCGAAGCTGCTCCGGTACTTAAAGCAATTAAGATGACTGATATCTCTGTTGAAGACGGAACTCTTAACTTCAACATCGGTCCGGTTGCTTCAATGGACAATCTTGGTTTCTCACTTAAAGTAGTTAAAGTGAAAACTTTTGGTTCTGATACAACTCTTCTTGATAGAGAACTTGCTGCTTCAGAAATTGAAGTGAAAGCTTCTTCTGAAGGTTCTTCATCTGCAGGTGTAAACGTTTCTAAGCTTGGTGTTGAGCTTGCAAACGGTAAATTCTCACTTACAGCTAAGGCATATGCTAAATTTAACGGAAATCTTATGAACTCTTCTCAGTTCGAAGATCTTACTGCTTCTAGAACTCTTATTTATAAAGTTAGATAGTTTTCTTCCAGGTCCTCTGAATTTCAATAGTTCAGAGGGCCTTTCTTCTTCCGATTAATTCCCTCCAGTATATTGTTAAGGTTCTTTGGACAAATATTCCCAGTCATTTATTATTTAAGATTTTGTTATTATACCGGGAGGAGATCTTAATGATCAAAATCACTCTTCTCTCGCTTTCCTTGCTGCTCACATCCTGTATTTTGAAGGATGAGTCGCCTCTTGAAAGTACTTCCGATGAAGTGAACCTGATTCAGTCTGGTGACATTGTTGTCACGAACTCGGCCAATGATACGATTATTCTTCTCGATTCAGACGGTAATTACAAAGACGTCCTTGTTGATTCTCAAACAGATGCCACTTTGCTTTTTAACGGTCTCGCTTTCGATTCTGTAAATGAGCAAGTTCTCTATACACATGATTCAACAACAGGTGCACTTGATGCCGTAAAAAGCATCTCATTGTACGATGGTTCAGTTAGTACTGTTATTTCTAATAGTAACTTGAACGGCACATTACCAGGAGTTGCAAGACTTACTGGTGGAGATCTCGTGGTGCTTGAAGGGACTAACGCTGCTGAAAAATTCCTTGCGAATGGAACTCGTTCCGGAGCTCCCTTTCTGACTGGTTTAACTACAAACCTTGCAGACATTACGAAACTAAGTACAGGTGGTTTTGTTACTTGTTCTTCCGGAACGACAAATACCGTTAGAACTTACAATGCTGCTGGAGCAGTCCAGGCCACTGCAACTTCTGCTTCACCTTTGCCTTCACTGGGAGCATTAGCGGCAACATCTTGTACGACAGACTCTACTGGCAGAATCATTGTTGCTTATTCAGGCGCAACTGATGCTGTTCGCGTTTATAATTCTTCCATGTCGTCAATTGAATGGACTTTCACTGATACAAACGTTCTCACGACACCTGGAAAGCTGGCCGTAAGACCTAATGGCAATATTCTCGTTCTGGACACAGCTTTCAATCACATCGTGGAAATCAGTTCTTCCGGAGCTCTTGTCAGAGTGATCGGTGGGGCAGTTCTTGCGACCCCAAGTAACATGGTTGTTATTCCATGAAGACCTTAATCATCCTCTTAACCTTAATGACGACACAAGTTTTCGCAGCTGCATATATCGGAGGCAGTTACGGTCTTGCTTCTTATTCCTCTGATGCTCTCGATAAATATAACGTTGTTCCGAAAGGGAATTCATTCGGAGGATTCTTCGGGATTGGGCGAGACTTCGTTGGTTTGGAAGGCTTTTATCAGAGTCTTAATACATCTGGAAAGATTAAGCATGATGGAGAGAAGTATGACCTCACTTCAAATGCCGCTGCAATGGGAGCCGCGCTGAGATTTAGTTTTGAAATGTTTTATCTTCGTCTTGGTTTGGCACGATATAAATTAGACCAATCTGTAGATATTGATGATGAAACAACGAGAAGAGCAGCAGAGCAAGTTTACGATATTCAAACTGGTTCAAAAAACGGAATGATGTATGGATTGGGTCTTCATAAAAAATGGGGATCTTCACGACTGTTTATTGATTATTCGCGCTACCAAATAACATCAATGGGAACATACGATACTTTTTCAGCAGGAATAGCTTTCGCTATCCCTGACCGATTCTTTAATGTAGGTAGAAACTAGAGAAGTTCTGAGTAATCCTGCGCTTTATTGACCACTTTAAGCTTTTTATTCTTCTCCACTAACAACTCCAGTGGACGACCTCTTAGATTGTAATTAGAGCCCATACTGAAGCCGTACGCACCTGTATCACACAGGACGAGAAGATCACCTGATTTCATTTGCGGAAGCTTTCTATCAGAACCAAAACAATCTGAAGTCTCACAGATGGGACCTACAACATGACATGAAGTAGTCGCTTTATTGTCTTTCACCGGAAGAAGCCCGTGATAAGCACCATAGAGGGAAGGGCGCATGAAATCATTCATCCCGCCATCGACGATGAGGAAGTGGTTATCTTCAGAAATTTTGTTTCGAAGAACAGACATAACAAAAATGCCGGCCTTCGCCACGATTCTGCGTCCAGGTTCGAAAACTACGCGAGGTTTAAGGTCTGATTTTGAGTAGAAATTCTTATGTAGAGTCTCGGCAACAATCTTCATGTAATCCGAGATGAGGGGAAGTCTCTTTGATTCGTCCGGATGATAATCAACACCAAGACCACCGCCAACGTCCAGAAACTCTAGTGGTGCTTTTGTTTTCAAAGCAACTTCACAAAGCTTGATGATCGCTTTTTTTGTAGCTTTCAAATCAAGAAGTTGGCTACCAATATGAACTGAGAGGCCAACCAATTTTGAGTGGCTCCAGTATTTTGCTTTGCCGAGTGAATTCATCACGTCTGATTCAAGAAGACCGAACTTGTGGGTCTTATTACCCGTTGAGATAAATTTATGAGTCTTCGGTTTTACAACCGGATTTAATCTGAAACAGATTCTTGCAATACGTTTTGTTTTCTTTGCACAAGCGTTGATGAGTTCAAGCTCTTCCAGAGATTCAACATTGAATGAGAAAATTCCATCTTTAGTTACTTTAAGTGCATAAAGAATTTCTTCTTCTGTCTTACCAACTCCTGAGAACACGATTTTGTCAGCAGGAATACCGGCTTCAAGTGCACGCTTCAATTCACCACCGGAAACAATATCTGCACCTGATCCAAGCTTCGCGAGAATTTTTACGAGCTCGCGATTGGGATTCGATTTCATGGCAAAACAAACGAGAGGATTATGCAATCCCGCCGCTTTCGCGCCTTCATAAAAATCCAGGTAATTTTTTGAAAGAATTTCTTCTGAATAAAGAAAGAAGGGCGTTTTGTGTTTTTTAGCGATGGTTTCAACATCGATTTTATTGAACTGAAGTTTTTTGTTTTTATAGTCTAAGTGATTCATGGGAATACGACGCTCTTTCTCCATTCAAGGACCTGGTTTAATGCTGCTTCATTGAGCATCTGATTATCATAGGCGACTTTTGCCAGGACTTCAAAGTTAGAAAGAGATGAAAAGGTCAGGTTATTTGACTCAAAGATTTCACGCGCCTGTTTAAAGTCGTAAGTGAAGATGCTGAGAATGGACTTCACTTCAACTTGGGCCTCTTCGAGTTTCTTGGCCGCAGCAATTGAGCTTTTTCCGGTCGAGATCAGGTCTTCAATGAGAACTGTTTTCTGACCCGGTTTTACCGCACCTTCAATGGCATTCTGACGACCGTGGTCCTTACTGGATGAGCGAACATAGACCAGCGGTAAACGAAGCTCCTGGGCGATCCAGGCGGCCCAGGGAATGCCTGCCGTAGCAGTACCAGCGATGACATCCACACCTAGTGAGCGGGCCTTGTCAGCGAAGGCCTTGATAATCACTTCACGTGACTCGACCGTCGAGATGAGGAGGCGGTTATCGCAATAAACAGGAGACTTGATTCCGGAAGTCCATGTAAATGGCTCTTCAGGTCTCAGGAACACAGCTTTTTCTTTCAAGAGAATCTGGGCAACGGTTTCAGCTGTATTCATGTCTTATCCTTTTAAGATTGATTCGAGAGCAGAACGGGGATCAGGAGCTTGAGTAATCGGTCTACCGATCACCATAAAATCAGTACCAAGTTTTAAGGCCTCTGACGGAGTCGTGATTCTTTTTTGATCCTGGACATCTGAATCCGCCGGACGAATTCCCGGAGTTACAGTGAGGAATCTCGAACCACAAATGAGTTTGATCGCCTGAACTTCATGAGGTGATGAAACAACGCCATGGCATCCGGAGTCTTTTGCGAGTTTAGCAAAGTGAGAAACACTTTCAACAATATCGCCCGGAATGCGTTGTTCGCGATTCATCTGTTCAGTTGTTGTGCTTGTCAGTTGAGTTACTGCGATCAGAAGGGGAGAGTATTTCGAAGCGTTCACAGACTCTGCTGCACGCTTCATCATTTCGCTACCGCCTGCTGCGTGAACATTGATCATATCCACCGGAAGTTGGGTCAATGCTTTGATCGATTGACCGACGGTATTTGGAATATCGTGAAGTTTCAGATCAAGAAAGACTTTGTATCCACGGTCTTTTGCTTCGTGGATGACCTTCGGTCCCATGGAGTAAAAGAGCTCCATGCCGACTTTCACCCAGACATTATGACCCTTGAGTGTTTCAAAGAAACTCAGAACCTTTTGTTCCTCAGAAAAATCAAGGGCGACAATAATTTTCTCAGCTGGAATCATGAAAGAGGGTCCATCATGTAAGTGTTTCTTTCAATTGTTTTCAAAAGAGCTTCAGTTGTATCGAGTGATGTCAGACATAGAAGTCCTCTTTCAACTGCCACACGTCTCATTTTGAATCCGTCAGACTCCACGTTTTTACCTTTTGAGATCGTATTCACAATCAGCGCCACACGGCCTGATTTGATTTCTTTAATAATGTCATTCTCTGCCTGACCGATTCTTGCGATCGTTCTTACCGGAATGTTTGCTTCTTTAAGAACTCTCGCCGTTCCCTCAGTCGCAAGAAAATCAAATCCGATCTGATAGAATCTCTTGAAGAGTCTTACAGCTTCCTCTTTATCAAGATCATTAATTGTAGCGAGGATTGTACCTGAATCAGGAATGATCACACCGGCAGCAACAAATGCTTTATGAAGAGCTTTCTCGAAGATCTTATCTTTGCCCATCACTTCGCCGGTAGATTTCATCTCCGGTCCAAGTGCAATTTCAACATCTGAGAGTTTTGCGAATGAGAACACCGGTGCTTTTACGGCCACAGTATCTTTTGGTGGAAGAGTTCCATGGAAGTAACCTTGCTTAAGGAGAGACTCACCCATGATGGCTTTTGTAGCGATCTTCGCCATCGGAACACCTGTAACTTTCGAGAGGAAAGGAACAGTTCTTGATGAACGAGGATTTACTTCGAGTACGAAAACTTCTTCTTTATAAATCACGAACTGAAGGTTGATGAGACCTTTGATATTGAGTGCTCGAGTGATTGAAAGAGTTGTTTCAGATAGTTTATCAAGGATCGCCTGTGAAACAGTCTGTGGAGGATACACTGCGATTGAATCGCCCGAGTGAACACCCGCTTTCTCAATGTGCTCCATAATTCCAGGGATAAATACTGTTTCACCGTCACAGATAGCATCCACTTCCATTTCGCGACCGATCATGTATCTGTCGATCAGTACCGGATGCTGAGGATTAATCTGAACCGCTCGGGACATATAATCTGTAAGTTCAGCTTCGTTATAAACAATCTCCATCGCACGTCCACCAAGGACGTATGAAGGTCTTACGATAACCGGGAACCCAAGGTGAGCAGACTTACTGACTGCTTCATCCATCGAAGTCACTGTCACACCAAGAGGTTGCGCGATATTGAGACTTCTCAGGAGTTCTTCAAAACGTTTTCTGTCTTCAGCTCTGTCGATATCATCAGTTGATGTCCCAAGAATGGTCACACCTTTCTCAGCAAGAGGCTCAGCAAGGTTAATGGCTGTTTGACCACCAAACTGAACGATGACACCAATCGGTTTCTCGCGCTCCACTACGTTGAAGACATCTTCAACTGTAAGAGGTTCGAAATAAAGTCTGTCTGAGATATTGAAATCCGTCGAAACAGTTTCAGGATTGTTGTTAATGATGATCGCTTCATATCCCAT
>JBEIQF010000417.1:0-2789 GCA_040376635.1 Halobacteriovoraceae bacterium | reverse complement strand
GACATTCCGGCCAAGGGGTGGAAAGACACACTCATGAGAGTGAAGGAAGAGATGAAGCATGACAGGATCTCTATGGTATCTGCTGCCATGGCGTATTATATCTTGTTTGCTTTTGTTCCTGCCCTCACTTCACTTGTTCTCATTTATGCCTGGGTCAGTGATCCGAATGAAATAGCAGGTCACATCGCTCAGCTGAAACAATTTCTTCCTGCTGAACTTTTGAATGCCGTAAATGATCAGCTTACAGGTCTATCAAGTAAGGCATCATCTAAACTTGGCTTTGGTGCTATTTTCTCCCTCCTACTTTCTGGTTGGGCAGCATCGAAAGGTACGAAAGCATTTATTGAGGCCACCAACATTATTTACGAAGAGGAAGACAAGCGTGGATTTATTAAGTTGAATGCGATTGCCATCGGAATGGCACTTCTCGGGTCAGTCCTTGCCCTTCTCGCTATTGGTGTAGTTGTTGGTATTCCCGCCATAACATCATTTTTAAATATTCCAGCAAGTCTTCGCATCATGGGGACAATTTCTGGTTGGATTTTACTACTCGCTATATTCTCTGTTTATTTGTCGATCATTTATCGATACGGACCTGATCGCCAGCGTGCCAAATGGAAATGGGTCAGTGCCGGAGCAGTGATTGCTTCAGTTCTTTTCGCTATCGTATCCGCACTTTTCTCCTGGTATGCAAAAGAGTTTGGTAATTTCAATAAGACTTACGGTTCCCTTGGAGCAGTCATTGTACTGATGACATGGTTTTATCTTTCAAGTTTTGTGATCTTGTTAGGTGCAGAGATCAATGCTGAGCTTGAACACCAGACGAAACGCGACTCTACAACTGGTCCCGAGCAACCGATGGGAACTCGTGGAGCAAAAATGGCAGATGAAGTGGGACCGAATGCTGAAGAAGTTAAAGCTTCCGCAGCCAAAACTTCAGGCGCTCAAGGCCATCATCTAAGTCTTTCGGGTTTAAAGAAGTTTTTCTCAAGAGGGAATCAGCACCGAGCTTAGGTTCTGCTTCCATGACTGCAAATATTTTGATGATTTTTGGAGGGAGACCTTCCGGATTAACCGGATCTCCCTTCAGCCTGTTTAGTTCCTTATAGACATCCAGGATGAGAAAATCAATCGGATCAACTGGTTTAGAGGGAGTTTTAACTTCCACGACTTTCTCTACTGGTTTAAGTAGTCCATCAATCGCTTTAAATTTAGAAAGATCTTTCATGAACTGGTCTTTAAAACAGAGTTCTGAAACACCTCCCCTATCAATCAGGACATCATCAAATCTGGAAAGAAGAAGATTCAGGTAAGTGACCTGGAATGAATTAGATTCGAGATAAGGTAGATTTTCAAGGACGACAGTGCTTTTGCATCTTTCAAAGAACATACGCTGATCGTTTTCAAAAACAGGATCAGCATAAAAATCATCGAATGAAAGTTCAGGAAGAATGGGTTGAACATAAACAGCAGCGATACTGTCGATTTGTTTCTCAAAATGTTCAAGCTCGAAGTCTGTGAATGAATCCTTCAGTAAGTTATCAAACTCTTCCTTAAAGGCTTCCATCACTTCTTCAAGAGTCGCGAATTTTAACTGAGTATAAAGGTAAATGCTTTGGGACATATAGTTATTATGATGGTCTCGTACTTGCTAATCAAGGTTGAAGGAGATTTTATGAAAATTATTTTCCTGACACTGCTTCTTACAACTTCGGCACTTTCCCAAACGAGTTACTCAAGTGCTGATCAGAACACGTCGGCCAACGATGAAGGAACGCAAGGAGACACAGGATATGTGAACAAGGACCATGAAAAAGAAATGGATAGCACTGTTCCTATGATCCAGGAGCAGCAGGAACGTGAGAAAGAGCCCTCGGGGAAAAATGCCACTCGAAAACGCGTCAAAACACCGTTAGACGATTGACCACATTGGTCTCGTAGTTGCATGAGTGTTTGCTGCTGACTTCACCCACGGAGGGACGATGAAAATTTTAGTAAGAATGATGCTTTGCCTGATGATCTCATTTACTCTGGTGCAACTTCCTATCATGAAATCGGCCCATGCCGGTATGATTGCAACAAATGATGCAGTTGAGATCATGACACGTGCTCAGAGCCACGAAAAAGTCGCAAACTTTATCGATCGACAAGATGTGAAGGATCAACTCGTAAAATTTGGAGTGAGTCCTGAGGAAGCAAGCAAACGACTTGCTGGTCTCTCAGATGCAGAACTTAAAAAACTGGCCGGAGAAATCGACAAATCGACAATCGGTGGTGACGTAGGCGGTATTCTTGTCCTCGTCCTTCTCGTTCTTCTCATCATCTACTTCGCTAAACGAATCTAATGAAAATTCTACTAACTTTAAGTGTGCTCATCCTCTTGGGAGGATGTGCCACTCGTAACTATAAATTCTCAGGCATATCAAAATCTGCACGAGTGACTCATGTGCCATTTGTGTCGCAGAAAAAAAACTACTGTGGTCCCGCCACTCTTACTATGGCCATGAATCATCGAAACAAGATGATCACTGTGGATGAGCTAGGTGATCAAATGATGACTCCGCTTCCGGGAGGAACTTACCAAACTGACATGATCTCTGCATCCAGACGAAATGGCATGATGGCCGTGGGTGTTCATTCTCTGCAATCACTCTTAAAAGAAGTTGATAGCGGCAACCCTGTGATTGTCTTTCAGAATCTCGCTCTGGAGAAAATGCCTAAGTGGCACTACGCTCTCGTCACAGGTTATAACTTAAAAGAAAAAGACGTCATCCTGAATTCCGGGAATG
>JBEIQF010000427.1:0-2687 GCA_040376635.1 Halobacteriovoraceae bacterium | reverse complement strand
GCGATCATGAGAATCAATAATTTCATAGGAACTCCCGCCAAAAATCCTAGCAACGCTATCCACTATTCGTCAGCATAAGTTTCAAGCTTTTTTACCTTTATCCGACATGACACTTATGAAAGAAAAGGCACTGCCGCTTCTTATATTCTTTCTTCTGTTATTTCCTATCGTTATTGAAGAAAAAGGTGACGCATATCGAGGTCTAGCGAGCTCGTGGACGATCATCCCTTCCCGAAGTCTCGCGGGACTACACTATTTATTTAAAGATTATGAGATTCTTGACGAGGAAAGTCTGGTTAAGGTCACCGGTCCGGTAATCGAGATTACGAATGGTGAAACCATTGGCGCCAAAGTTTTTAGAGAAGGCTATTCGTCTGAAATCGACCTTGAGGATTTTGAAGAAGAGCAAACCCTCGCTGTTTCAGTCTTTGAAGCAACTACCGGTTCTGGAACTGATATAGGAACTGCCTTCCTGGTTGGCCAAAATATCGTTCTTACCAATCGCCATGTCATGTCGATCAAACCTGGCTCGAAAGTTCATCCTTGCGGAAAATTCAGCGTTAAGCTCAATCATAAAGAGGAACGTGTGGCCTGTGAGCGTGTACGTTTCTGCAGTAATAAATTTGATTACTGCGTAGTGGAAATGCAGAACATGCTGAACGGATCACCTCTGGGTGCTGAAATAAAACCTTTGAGACTTACCCGAAAAATTAAGGGCGATAAAGATATCCGTCTTCTTCATATCGGAAATGCTGCGGGCCTTGGGATTCAGGCCTCAAGCGGTCGGGGAGTGGTCATTCAGGATGGAGAATTTTATCACTATGCTCCTACTCTTGGCGGATCATCAGGTGCGCCTATTTTCAACGAGAGGGGTGTTGTTGTCGGGATCAACTGGGGACATACCGGTGGAAACTACATCAATGAAACGTCATTTAATCGTGGTGTCTTGATTGGAACGATATTTGATGAGATGAAAGTGACTCACCCAAAAACACTAAAAGACATCAAGAGCTTCCGTTCTTGGTTCCATCGAAGCATCTCTCATCGTAAAGTGAAGATTGAGACTAAGTAGAAAGTCTTATCAGTCTTAGTTTCTTCATCGTCCAGATGATTGGATAAGTCGGATCACATTCAAACCACTTCTTCGCGAAATTCAAATCCATCGGAAATTGATGGTGATTGTTCTGATAGAGCTCACCCATAAGGAGAAAGTCCACCGGCAAAGTGTTTTTTGATTTATCAGGCAATGAGAAATTCCTGTAACCCAGCTTGTGTCCAAACCAGTTCACCGCCGCTCCCTGCATAGGTCCCATCATCATATGAAGAATCAAGAAGAGATACTGCCATGGAGAAGTCACAATGAAAGAATACAACCAGACATAGATGGCGATCCACATCACAGTGTGACTCCATGTCGTCGCGAATTTATCCAGAAGGGGCCAGGTCGGATAGTAATGATCAGCCCTTTCTCCTCTGGGAGATTTCACGAGTGAATGATAGTCATGAAAGGTTTTCATCATCATCGACTTGATTGTCGGATAGAAATGCGGAGAGTGCGGATCCTTCTCGGTGTCTGAATATTTGTGGTGCGCCTGATGGAGCAAAGCATAGGCACGAGGATTCAAAAACGAAGGGCCCTGTGTAATGAAAGTCAGGAAATACAAAACCCGATCAAACCAGTAGGGAAGTTTAAACATCCCGTGGGCCGCGTATCTGTGCAGAAAGAAAGTCTGGCAGAAGAGCGAAAAATACCAATGAAACACGAGTGCAAAAAGAATGTACCAATTCATCATATGAAAACCTTTAAACGATTGTAAGAAATTAACAGGAGTCGGGGCTTTCTGGCAAAGCTAAGATTATTCATTAATCAAAAAACCAACTTGGAAGGTTTTTCAAATAATTAAGGAGGATGCCCATGTCCCGTATTATCACGTTGTCTTTCGGGCTTTTGCTGTCTATGACAGCTTTTGCACAAGACTTGTCGATCGAGGGTTTTAACAACCGTTTCTCACTTGTACGTAACGCCGAAGGAAAAGTTACAGTCATCAAGTCGAAGAAAGTCGTTTCAATGTTTTCTATCAAGCCATTCATTGAACAAATTAAGAACGACCTGAAGTCTGAACAGAACAGCTTCAATTCGCTTTCTGGTGCTGATAAAGAAGCAGAAATTGATGGCATGCTTTCAGATATGGGCATGGATCCATATGCTAAGGATCAGGGGTCTGAAGAAGCTCGTCGTATTAAAGAAGCTCTTCTTAATATCCCGAACATCAACGTTGATGCTGCTTTCGCTGAACTAGACCAGAAAGATTTCTGGAAAGAGTTCCAGGCAAAACTTCAGGAAGCTTTCCTTTTCATCGATCCTACAGTTGTAGCGAATCTTGATGATGCTCGTTTCTTCTACAAGAGAAACGTCACTTATAAAGTTGTTGCATGGGCACTTAAAGAGGCGCAGAAGCGTTTCTCGAACGTTCCTATCCTAAACATCGCTTCTTTCGTCATCGTTCGTGTACACGACATGATGCTTGAGCAGCGCCATTTCCACCACTCAATGCTCCTTCATTACTTCGAAGCTATGCCTGAGACAAAATTCGGCATGACTAAGGAAGAAGTTGATCGCACTGTTTCTTCAATCTATGAGTACCGCATTGATGCTGTAAACTTCATGGAATCTAACCGTGCTGCTT
>JBEIQF010000212.1:0-6078 GCA_040376635.1 Halobacteriovoraceae bacterium | reverse complement strand
TATGATAAAGAAATCAATGCGCATAAAGGTCCGTTTCAGGCGTACAAATCATATGATCCGAATTTTCGTCTGAAAGGATTTAAACTCGAGAATGTGTTCGCACCTCCGGTAGCGATCAGCATGCTTCTTCCAGGCATCGGAACTGAACATCAGATTAAGATGAAGAAGATCACGCAAATGGCCTGCATTGAAGTAGCAGTGCGGGATACCAATCCTGGCGAGATCAGAGTCGGAAGCAATAATAAAACGGTTGTTGTGAAAGAGCTCAATGCTGAAGATGAAAGACGGAAAAAATCGGGCATGGATGCTATTCATGCGATCTTCAATTCAACTGGGGCAAAAGAAATCATTCCCGGTGAACTTGGAATTGGTCTTCACCTCATGGGTGGATGTAGTATAGGCACGCAAAGTTCAAAAAGTGTTGTTGCCCCTGACTTTACCGTTCACGGACATAAAAACTTTATCATTGCTGATTCATCCGTCTTCCCGAATGCACCGGGAATCAATCCTTCTCTCACCATCATGGCGCTCTCTAAAATGGCAGCGGCACAAGTAAGGAAATCACTATGAGTGGTTTTTCAGCATTAAGTTTAAAAGGTCTTCAGAAGGTCGGAGACATTCTCATTCCGGGGACACCGGGGATGCCGAAGTTCTCGGATGTAAAACTTCTGAAAGATCTTCACCGCATGACCGATTACATGAATGCTGATGATCGTGAAGGTTTTAAGATCCTCATGATGCTTTTTGCAATAACTCCCTCTTTTGCGATTCATGCTCTACTTTGGTTGGTTTCAAAACATGAGAGTTTCCCGGATTTCATTGGGGCCCTCTTTCGACAAATTAATCTTGGTGTGAAAGGGGTGGTCTACACTCTTTATTACTCAGACCTTGATGATCATTCAATTTTTCAATCATTAAACTACAAGACAGGGATTTACTCTCCTGTCACACAGGACACTGAAATGGATACATTACTTAAGAACAGCAATCCTCTGACAGCAGGCATTTCTCAGGAGCCAAAAGAAGTTTTTGCTTCAGCGAGACTGGCCCAGAAAGAAATCGCAAAACTTACTATCGATGAACGACTTCAGATTGTGGAAAACCTTCGCCACGTGATTCTTCGCCGTCAGGAAGAAATCATCGCTGTAGTCCAGAAAGAAACCCAGAAAGCGCGCGTAGATATTTTAACATCAGAGTTCTTCCCTCTTTTTGAAAACCTCGATTTCATCGCTCACGAAGCGAAATCTGGATTAAAACCAGAAAAGGTTTCTACTCCGATCGCCATGATGGGCAAAGCTTCAAAGATCTGGTTTGAACCAATGGGAACAATCCTTGTGATCTCTCCATGGAATTACCCTCTCTACCAGGCCATCACGCCGATCACTCTTGCTTTTGTTACCGGCAACGCAACTGTTTATAAGCCAAGTGAGCTCACTCCGCTTACAGGACTCGTTGAAAGTTTATTAAAAGACGCTGGATTCAAACCTCAATGGGCACAAGTTGTTTACGGTGACGGTAAAATCGGATCTGCTCTGATCGATCAGCGCCCGCAAAAAATCTTCTTCACTGGATCAGTTGCGACCGGTAAAAAGATCATGGCGCAGGCCTCTCAATACCTTATTCCAGTTGAGCTTGAACTCGGCGGTAAAGATCCCATGATCGTCTTTGAAGATGTGAACATGGATCGTGCTGTGAAAGGTGCTGTCTGGGGAGCTTTCACGAACTCCGGTCAGTCATGTACTTCAGTTGAGCGTTTGTATGTTCAGGAATCAATCTATGAAACATTCAAAAAACGCATCGTGGAAGAAGCTAAAACGATTAAGCTTGGTGTCGATACAGACGGCGACGCTGACATGGGTGCGATGATCTCTGATAAACAAGTGCAGATCATTGCTGATCTCGTTCAGGATGCTGTGAAAAACGGTGCGAAGATGCTGACGGGACAGAGTTGGGATTTCAAATCAAAGTTCATTCCGGCGATTATCCTTGAAGGCACGACTCATGAAATGCGAATCAATAAAGAAGAAATTTTCGGGCCAGTTCTTCCAATCATGAAATTTAAAGATGAAGCAGATGCCATTGATCTCGCTAATGATTCAGACTTCGGTCTTTCAGCGAGTATCTGGTCAAAAGACAAAGCACGTTGTGAAAGAGTTGCTTCACAAATTGTAACAGGAAACATTTCCATCAATAACGTGATGGTTTCTGAAGGTAACCACTCTCTTCCTTTCGGAGGAGTCAAGGATTCAGGAATCGGCCGATACAAAGGTGTTCATGGCCTTCGCGGTTTCACCAATATGAAATCTGTGATGATCGATGCTGATTCAAGCAAGATTGAAGCGAACTGGTATCCTTACACTCCAACGAAAAACGGATTGTTTGGTGGTTTAATTCAAAGTTTGTTTGGTGGTGGAATAGGAAAATGGATCGGACTTGTTCGTTACGGTCTGCCTCTTGAAACTCACGCTAAGAAAGCAAAACGATAATAAAAAAAGGCTCCGAAAGGGGCCTTTTTTATTTCAAATCTGAATTATAAAGAGTGATTAATTATCTTTAGATTCACTCCGATAGCGGTATTGCCATGCATTTTCAAAATTGAAACAAAAAAAAGGGCCCTCGAAAGGGCCCATTTTTTTACTAATTATTTCAAGATACCTTGTTTCTTGAAGTGCTTTAAAAACACTTCATCAAAATTCTTCGAAGGATAAAGCTGTTTAGCAGTTTTAACGATCGCAGTGGCCATTGCAGGCATTTTCAGTCCAGAGCCAAGACCGAAGTGAGCTTCAAGAATCACTTTATCGATATCGCTCTTAGAAACACCTGCTCTGTAGAGTTCAAGGAACGCCTGGAAAAGTGGTGTTGACCAAAGTTCGTCAGAGATACCACCGTTCACACGAGCGTGAGCTGCGTAGGATTTAGTTGAATCATAAACAGGAGTGAATGAATTCAACTGACGTCCAGGCCAGCATTCATTGTGACCGTCAAATTTGAAGACCCAGTTATAATTACCTTCAAGACCGCCTTCAGTAGTTACTGAATAAGAAGCTGCCCAGTAGTCTCCGAAGCCTTCACCCATAGCTCCAGAATCACCGCCGCCCCATGAAGAGTTGATGTGATGCTGGATTGCGTGTCCAAGCTCGTGAAGAATGACGTCAGCATCTTCGTTATCATCAACACAACCGTGACCGAAAGCGAGACGACGAGCGTATGGCATGTAGTAAGAGTTATCAGCGCCATTCACGCCATCAGCATCAACTTCGATCTGCTTAGGGAAAATCGCGTGTGAACCAGTAAAGCCTAAAGTTTCAAGGTAGCGCATGCTGCGATCGATATGAAGATAAGTCATGGCATCAGTGAAACCAGACTCGCCTCTTTCGAACACCCAGTGACCGTCAGTTGTTGTTACTGGGGCTACCGATGGACCTTCGAAATCCACAAGTGCAAGCTTAGAGCCCGCCAGATGGTAAGCACCGTTTTTAAGAGTGACTTCCTTTAAATCGTGAATTGAGTATGCAGGAGCAAAAACTGAAGCATCAGTTGTATCCTGAAGATCCCAACGGTTCAAAGTAACCGCAGGATTTGTATCAAACACCTGAGCAGTACCATTAGCAAAAGTCATTTCAAACAACGACTCAGGTTGGTTGGCCTTGAATGACTTAAGTGCTTTCGCGAATGAAGAGAATTTTGAAAGCCCTTTTGTGCGAACAACTTCTTTTTCAGTCTTCATTCTTGGAAGAGTTGCATCTTCCAAAGAGATCACGTTTCCAGACTGAGCATCAACTGTTGCCTGCCAGTGGCCGGCAGAAGTTGAAATCGAAATTTTATAAACGAGAGTCATGTCTGCGAGATAAACAAGTTTCGCTTCCGGAGCACCAACGAGTTCACCCTGAGCACCAAGTTTAGACCAGAGAGTTTCAAGCGCCATATCCTGAGATAGGAAAGGCATTGAAGACTTTTGAGACTTCGATGAAACGGTCTGAGAACCATTGAAGACTTTGAGAATCTTTTTATTCTTACCTACAGATACAATCACCTGCGCATCAAGAACTTCACGGCCATCCTGCATTTGCTGATAGTGCAAGTGAGTTCCTAGAAGACTTCTTTTAGTCTCTTTCAGAACAAACGATGAAGGGTTCAATCCGAGATTGAAGAGATCAGAAGCTGCCTGTAGCGGATTTGCAGCAGCAGTGATGGTTCTGGTTGTTGGGTAGAGAATCGTTCCGGCATTCGAAACGAGTGGGAACGCGAGAGATAATACTAATACGCTCAATACTTTCAAAGTCTGACTCCTTGACCTTAGAATAAATCCTAGGTCAAGGTTACGAACTCAAACGTGAAAAGTGCAGAAACAAAATCTTACAAATACGTGCAACTGATTAAAAGGTTTTCATTCCGAGAAGAACCGCCGAGCTTCCAAGAGTAAGACTCAGCAAAAGATTGGCCATTGCCCCTATGTTATTACCAGTTTTCATCAGCTGAACACTGTCGACCATAAGAGTGGAAAATGTAGTGAATGAACCTGTAAAACCAACTAAGAGAAAAAGAATTCCGGTCCGGTTGATCTGAAATGTCTGAATTTTTGAGATAATGATCCCTGCGATAAAACATCCAAGAACATTGATTAATAGTGTGGCGATGGGAAAAGGATGTGAGATGAATTTCTTTTCTAAGACATTCAGTGAAAAGCGAGAAATTGCTCCTAAGAAACCACCCACTCCTACTAAGATAAATTCCATAAGCTCTCGAAGTTTATCTTGGAAGGAGATCTTCAATATCCCCCATGTAGAACTTGATTCTATTGAGACTCGCTCTCAGGTTAGAAAGTTGCTCTTCAAGGATATAGATGGATTGGTCCGGAAATAAGTTTTCAGTAACGACTTTGCGGGCAACCACTTCCTTTGCTTCAAGGACAGTGTCTTCGATCTCTGATTCTTGGATCAGATCTGCGAGTGGATCATTGATGATGATCTCTGCGTTTGATTTACTGAAGAGCGAAACCACGTTTACTGCGTCTGTTTCAACTTGCTCTCTGCTACCTAAGTTCATAATGCCCTTTCTTGAGTTGGCCCCTGATGGCCTTCAACTAACGTTTAGCTTTGCACGGGTAATGCCAAGGTTTTTAGTCCCAGTTCGACACCGCCGCAATGCGTTATAGGCGTATTAAACTTCACTTTCAGGTGACTTAGGGGGAATTCCGATGGTGCATGTAAAGCTTTCAACACTGTCTACATTTGCACCGGCCAAAGATTAAACAGGGTGGTCATTCTTTCCCATATAGTGCGGTAGGCCTAAATTATTTAGAATAGTTGCATGAGTAATCCTAACTGCTCGCAATGTCGTCATTATCACATCACTTGGAACCAGAAAACACCGTATGGGTGTCGCAGGTTTGGTATTCAATCCAAGGAACAGCCTTCAAAGATCGTCTCAATGGCGGGTCTTGGAGAATGTCAGGGATTTGAAGCTAAGAAGAAACCAGAGGCAGAAGCAGGGGCCGTGAAGCTCGATTTAAACCGTAAGGACCTTTGGTAATACCGGTAGTCCCTTTCCTAAGACATGATAGTTCGGTGAAATTTCCTGGATGATTCCTCCCCCAAGACAGACTTCCCCATCATAGAACACAACTGACTGACGTGGAGTCATCGCCCGTTGAGGTTCATCAAAAATAACTTTCACAGAATCGCCTTCCACAGTCACAGTACAAGGCTGCTCAGTCTGGCGGTAACGAACCTTGGCCTTGCATTTAAAAGTGCCTTCTGGAGCATTTCCGAGCCAATTAAGCTCTACTGCTGATAATCCATCCGCATAAAGGGCCGGATGATCGTCACCTTGAGCGAGAACAACTTCATTCTTCTCAAAATTCTTCGCAACCACAAACCATGCAGCTCCCGGACCACCGATACCCATCCCCTTACGCTGACCGAGGGTATAGAAACAAGTGCCGTCGTGGAGACCAAGGACTTTGCCATTTGTATCGACGAAGTTACCTTTCTGACTCTGGATATATTGAGAGAGAAAATCTTTAAAATTACGTTCACCGATAAAGCATATTCCAGTCGAATCTTTTTTTGATTTCGT
>JBEIQF010000309.1:0-4004 GCA_040376635.1 Halobacteriovoraceae bacterium | reverse complement strand
GCGATCCCATGAAGTCACAGTGAATTTTCTCTCACCGGCATAAGCGCGGTACACCATCTCTCCGATGTTATCGATCACGTCGGTACCAAAAGCGAAGTCGAGAGTTTTGTATTTTGCGACGAGCTCTTTTCCTTCAGTCTGAGCAATACATCCACCTGCTGCAACCACAACATCTTTCTTTAATCCGGTTTCCGGATTGATGTCGACGTTTGCTTTAAGATGTTTTGTTTCACCGAGGTGAGAATAGAATTTCTGGTTTGCGAGATCTCTCACCGCACACGTGTTGAAGATCACGAGATCAGCTTCAGACTGCTCTTCGGTCTTTGTGAAGTTCATGCCAGAGAGATGAGACATAATACGTTCACTGTCATGATAGTTCATCTGACAGCCGTAAGTTTTCATCCAGACTTTACGTGGGGGAAAATCGAGTTCGCCGACTTTGATTGCGGCCGCCGAAGCGGAAGTCGTAGGTGTTTCTTGCATATTGCCCTCAAAACATTAGTTATTCAGTCTAAGACTGAAGGCCGGCCGCCGTAGCGGTTTAAATTTTGCTGCAATATAGCAACCGAGGGTGGAAATGGGAAGCTTAAATGACGTCTAACTGCAGAGCAATATAGAATGAAAGGTTGAACAAGAAATGGAGGATCATCGGAGCGAAAACCGAATGGAAACGGAGTAACGCCTGACCGCAGAGAACCCCTAAAACGAACGTGTAAAATACCTGAAATCCGATGAACGGAACATATTCAGCAGGCAGAACCTGAAGACCCACGAGATGTGAGAAAGCAAAAATCGCAGCTACAAGCATCGATGTCACACGCTTTCCACCAACCTGATTGATGAGGAAACGCTGGAAAGTCTGACGGAAAACGAGCTCTTCAAGAATCGGAGCGAAGAACAGAAGGTGCCATTCAAGGCCATTCACGAGACGGAAAGGAGTCTCAATATCCATGTAGAAAATAGCAGCAAGGCAACCAACTGCGAGAGCGATAACTTCCGCAGAAGCAACCAAAAGCTGCTTGTTAAATTTTATTTTAAATTTCCACGGGAGACGGAAAAAGAACGAAACACCGAGAGCAAAAAGCAGGTCGAAAATATACGAGAACGAAATAGTCGACGGAAGTTTATGCCAGGGAAGTCCCCAGGAAAATGCAAAATACGCAATGACGAGTACAAAAAATCCGATCAACTAATTTCTCCAACCTGTGCGAGCTTGTGCAGCAACTTAGTTATTTCATCATAGAATTGCGGTTTTGTAACTTTGATTATTTGCTGGAAGGTAGGGCTTTTTGCCTCACCGTGACCAAGATTCTTATCGTCGAACACAACTATCTGGAGCGTGAAATCAGGTCTCATGTAAAAAAAGATGTCCAGGTTGAAAGCGATAATCCTGAGAACATCTTCCCCACTCTCCGGAACTTTACCTGAAAAACACGCGCCTGTGAGAATCAGTTCACGTTTGTTTTTCATCCCATCAAGGGCACGGGAAAGAGTTTCAAACGTGGCCTGAATCCATAAGAGCGCTTTTGTCTCTGTCTGAATGTCCTGAGTCGTTGCACCTGGAACTGGAGTCACCATGAATTCATGATTAACTTCCACTCCATATTTTAGTGTTGAGTGAATCGAGAGATTCATCAGAGCTTTTAGCTCTTCATCATTCTGGGGAATTCTGCGTTTACGCTCGAGTTTCGTTCCTTCAAAGAAACGAAGTTCTTCGTGCGCACCTTTTTCCCAATGAATGATACGTGCACTGTTATGAGCATGAACTTCGATCGTCCACCGACGAAGTGACGGATCATTAAGATCAAAGTTCCACGTGACAACTCTCCAATGAGAGCCCATGGGATTAAAGGAGAGAAATAAATCTTTCGGATCTTTTCCGAACATTCCAAAAAAACTCATTTAAGAACTTTCCCGAGACTGTACTCATGAAAGCCGGGAGCTTCGTGGTCAGGATGATATCCTTCGATCGTGTAGCCCTGCTTTAACTTGATACTAATCATCGTGTGATTGAAAAAGTAAATCGTCGTCATGACTTTCTTGACTCCGATGCGTTTACATTCCCCTTCAATGGCCTCAGAGAGGACTTTCCCCAAGCCTTTCCCCTGAAATTCATCAAACACTGTTGTCTTGATGGTTTCAGCAAGAGTGGGAGTCTTCAAAGTATAACCCGTGATGCCGAATTGTTTTCCTTCGGTCATCGCCTTGAAATAAACAACCCCGCCCTTCATGATCTTTTCAACCGTTGGAGGCCACGGAGATTTAGTATAATACTTCTGGATGATGGCGAAGAGTTCCTCGGCTTCATTCCTGTCAGATAAATTATAGGGAACCAGCTCTACTTTCATTTTTTAAAGTAATCCCAGATCTCAAGCCAGTTGTCTGAATCAAACAGAAGAGATCTATCAGAAGATTTAACAAGCCCCTTCTCTACTGCGTGATCAACAAACTTAATGAGATGATCATAGTATTGATTGATATTGAAAACTGCGATTGGCTTTTTATGAAGGCCAAGTTGTTTCCATGTGAGAATTTCAAAAAGCTCATCCATCGTTCCCATTCCGCCAGGAAAGATCAGAAACGCATCGGAAATTTCATACATCATTTTTTTTCTGTCATGCATGTCTTTCACAACGTGAAGATGAGTCAGACCACCGTGAGCAATTTCTTTTTTCATCAGGTGCTGAGGAATGACTCCCGTCACTTTTCCGCCCTTATTGATAAGCTCAGTGGCCAGGGCACCCATGACTCCTATACCGGCACCACCGTAGACAAGCTCAACCCCATGCTTTGAGAAGTGATCCATGACAATTTTTACCTGACGATCAACTTCAGGATCGAGACTTGCATTGGCCCCGCAAAAAATACAGATTTTCATTTTTTAAGTCTCCGCGAATACCACTGAATATAGGCCAACTCGATGATCATGAATCCACCGAAGGCGATATAAAACCCGCCGGTTTTCCAGAAGAGCCATCTGTCAGTAGATTGATAAATTGCCACCCATGCCATGAAAGCAGCGAACACAATCAGGAACAAACACATATGCCATTCCATGATTTTATAAATCTGTTCAGGAAGCGGTGGTTTCTGTTTCATGTCTTTCAACATTTCCAGCATGAGGGATTGATTTTTGATTTTTTTGAAAACGAGAAAACTCGCTAATGCGAGACCAGTAAATGTTGGCTGAAGTTTGAAGAAGATACCATCTTTAGCAATCAGCGAAACACCACCAAGAATAACAATCAATGCGATGTTAAGTTTTGATAATGTATGAACATGACCGGTGAACTTTTTCTCGAGGGCCATCTCGATAACACCCAAAAGAATACCGCCGATGAGGGCGATTTCCAGCGTGTAATAAGTCTCGAGATACCAATACGCAACCGCGGGTAAAAACGAGAGTAAAAAGTAAGGCTTCTGTCCATTCTGCATGAGCAGAATCTTATGCTACTTTTCTCAGTTTTTCCTCACAATAGTCGAGGTACTCCTGCTTAAACTTGACGGGGTCAAGAATCTCAACGTTTTTTCCCAGTGTCATAAGCCACTCAAAGAGGGCTTCACAAGGCTCAACGTAGGCCGCCCAGATAAGATCGCCGTTTGGATTGGTGATCATGCAGGGTTTCCCCAGGAAGTGATGGTCCGGGAAAAGATTCGTGGACTGCGGATCGTGAATTTTCAGGATCAGTCTTGTTTCTTTTTCATTCATGCTTCTGATGGCCTGAATGAATTCTTCAATTTCAAACGGTGTGACTTTCGAAACACTCGTGGAAGGAACGGCTTTGAATTCTTTTACATCTTTCATCGGAACAACCACAAGGCAGTGGTCCTGAGAATCTTCCGCAATCAGCGAGAGATGCCCTTCAAGATGCAGGACTTTGCAGGGATGAAGATTGTAGGTTTTATTATCTTTCGTTTCGAGAGTAATTAATTGTTTATCATGTATCGCAATTTCTAAATCTTTGACCATGATCTGTTGAACTTCGCTTAATTCCTGATCCCAG